>JAUIEH010000069.1 GCA_030428405.1 Alphaproteobacteria bacterium | reverse complement strand
TGAATGACTGTCAGGCCCGCCAGTTCGGCGCGCCTGGGCCAGCCATCCGTCGAGAAGAATTTTCGCGAGCGCGTCCAGATACGCACATGATCATCGCAGTCTGGAAACGTCGCGGGGTCGATGCCGGAATGCACAAAGACCAGGCCGCGCGCTTCATCGCGCCACATGGTTGGCAAGCGCTTCAGCCAGCGCAGATGCGCGGCCAGCCTCTCATCGCCTTCGTCGCGTTCGTCATAGCTGCGCATCGTCTCCGCACCGCCATTGATGCGCCAGTGATCGCGCGCGCTGCTGTCGGCCTTGTCGCGCGCATCGATCATCATCTGCTCATGATTGCCGAGCAGCGCCACGACTTCGAGATCATCGCGCGTCTCTGCGCTGTTCTGTAGACCGATTATATCCTCAAGCACGCCGGCGCTGTCGGGTCCGCGATCGACATAATCGCCCAGATGCACGAGCGTCGCCGGCGCGCCGTCGTGAAAGAAACGCAGATGCTCGAACACCGCTTCATGAAGCGCCGCCAAGCGCGCGCGCTCGCCATGCACGTCGCCGATCGCGACATAGATGCGGTCAGTGTCTAGTTCAGAAGCCATTACAATGCGAAACGCGCCTGCGCGCGTGCGGCTCCCTCAGCTTGGGGGAAAACGCCGGCCCAGCCAGTCGAGCATCAAGGCGTTCAGCTCGTCAGGCTTTTCCCACTGGGTCCAGTGTCCGCAATCATCGATCACATGACGCTCAAGATCGGGCACGAGGTCGACCATGTGCTCGACATAAGCCGGCGGCAGATAGATGTCGTTTGACGCGGAAATCATGAGCGCTGGCTTTTCGATGACGTAGCTCTCGCCCTCCATGCGCTTCCAATTGGCGGGGAGGTTTCGATACCAGTTGATGCCGCCGGAGAACCCGCTCTTACGATATGTTTCGGCATAGATGGCGCGCTCTTTGGCCGGCACGACGCATCGCGAATCATCGACGTTCTCAACGCTCGAAAAGCGGCCAAGCAGATCAAAGGCGGAAGGCGGCACCTGGCGGAGGTCATCGGGCACGCGGGTCGGAATTTTCCCGAAGCTGAAGGCGAAGAAATCATCCTCGCGTCCGGTGAAGACGGCCTCCGGTACGCCGCGCTCCTGAAAGCGGACGATGTAGTTGTCCGGCCCTGAGATCTGGCTCAGCAGAGAAACGGGATCGATCGGCGGGCGCGGCATATGAGGCGTGTTCACGCCGATGACGCCGTCGAAGCGTTCCGGCGCCAGCATGGCGGCGTGCCAGACGACAATGCCGCCCCAGTCATGACCTGCGAACACTGCGCGCTCATGGCCGAGCGCATCCAGGAGCCCGGTCAGATCACCGACGAGATTGTCGATGCCATAAGCCTCAACAGGCTCGGGCGCGTCCGATGCGCCGAAGCCGCGCTGATCCGGCATGATGACGCGATAACCAGCATCGGCCAGCGGACCCGCCTGATTTTTCCAGGAGCGCGCAAGTTCCGGCCAGCCATGACACAGCAGGACCGGTTGACCTTTTGCGGGTCCGGCGATGTGGACGGACAGCGTGACGCCATTCGTTGCGATGCGGGTCGGTTCTGGAAAATCGCTCATGGGAGCGGAGCTTCAGGTGCGCGCGCGTCGCGCGCAAGCCCCCGGGCGCGCCGTTCGCGCCAGATTGCGTCCGTCGTGAACACCGCCAGCCCGCCCCAGATCAGCGCGAACGTGACGGCGTGCGCGAGCGTGAACGGCTCGCCATTGGCCATCGCGATCAGGAAATGACCGGTCGGCGCGATATATTGCATCAGCCCCATCGTGGAGAGCCGCAGCCGGCGCGTCGCCGCCGCGAACAGTAAGAGCGGCGCCGCCGTCGCAGCGCCGGCGAATAGCAACACCGCCATGACGCCCGGTCCCGCAGCGGGTCCCTCCGCCCTGCCCGTCATCAGGAAAAAGGTCATCAGAGCGATGAAAGCCGGCGCGAGAAACAGTGTCTCGATGAAGAATCCGGTGACTGAGTCGGCGCTGGCCTGCTTACGCAACAATCCGTAGGCTGAGAACGTAAAGGCCATGATCAGCGCAAGCCAAGGCGGCTCGGACGCAGACACGGCGAGAATAGCGACGCCGACGGCGGCCATGCCGACGGCGAAAAGCTGAGCGCGCGACAGGCGTTCGCCCAGAAACGCCATGCCGAGCGAAACCGTTACGAGCGGCCCGACATAGTAGCCGAGCGAGGACTGCAGCACGCGGTCGGTGACGACGGCATAGGTCCAGGCAAGCCAGTTCGCAGCGATCAAGAGCGCGCTCGCCAGCAAGACAAGGCGCGTACGCGGCCGACCGAGCGCCTCACGCACGCGCGCAGGCGCGCCGAGCACCAAGACGGCGAGCGCCGCCACTGGCAAAGCGAGCACGACCCGATATGACAAAATCTCAAGCGCCGGTATTTCGGACACCATCTTGAAATATAGCGGGAATACGCCCCAGAGAAGGTAAGCCGAGAGCCCGAGCGCAAGACCCGCGCGCGGCATCGGAGCCCCCGATGGCGCAGCGTCAATCGCGGCGTGCGGTGCAGAGGCCTCGGGGTCCCTCATGCGTTGGCTCCCTCGCGACTGGCCCGCCCTTCCCCCAAAGAGCGCGCGCTGCGAATTACCGGGCGAAGAGGACTATGCCGCGCTTTTCAGGACGCCGCGATTGACCAGAAGCTCGGCGATCTGGACGGCATTGAGCGCTGCGCCTTTGCGCAGATTGTCAGACACGCACCAGAAATTGAGACCGTTCTCAACCGTCGGGTCATCCCTCAGGCGACTGACGAATGTCGCGAACTCGCCAACGCATTCGACCGGCGTGACATAAGCGTCTTCATCCGGATTATCGACGACCATCAGGCCGGGGCTCTCACGCAGGAGCGCGCGCGCTTCTTTCGCCGGCATGGGCTGAGCGAACTCGACATTCACCGCTTCGGCGTGGCCGACAAAGGTCGGCACGCGCACGCACGTCGCGGTCAGCTTGATGGCGGGGTCGAGAATTTTCTGGGTCTCGACTGTCATCTTCCACTCTTCCTTGGTGTCGCCGCCTTTCATGAAGACGTCGATATGCGGAATGACGTTGAAGGCGATCTGACGAGTGAATTGTTCTTTCGTCACCGGGTCGTTGACGAAGATCCCGCGCGTCTGCGTCCAGAGCTCATCCATCGCGTCTTTGCCGGCGCCGGAGACCGACTGATAGGTCGAGACCACCACGCGCTTGATGATGGCGCGGTCGTGCAGCGGCTTAAGGGCGACGACGAGCTGCGCCGTCGAACAGTTCGGATTGGCGATGATGTTGCGCGGCATCGCATCGATCGCATCGGGGTTCACCTCCGGCACGATCAGCGGCACGTCGTCATCCATGCGGAAGGCGGAGGAATTGTCGATGACGACGGCGCCGGCGGCTGCGATTTTCGGCGCCCATTCGCGCGCCGCATCCGCGCCCGCGGCCATCAGCACAAGGTCGACCTTGGAGAAGTCGAAATTTTCCAGATCGGCGCATTTCAACGTGCGGTCGCCGTAAGAAACCTCAACGCCGATCGAGCGGCGCGAGGCCAGGGCGTGAACGTCGCTCGCCGGGAACATGCGCTCTTCGAGAATGGCCAGCATCTCCTTGCCGACCACGCCCGTTGCGCCGAACACCGCTACCCGCACAGACATCCGCCCTGCTCCCTACGCATGAGCGCGCCCTTCGGACGCGCGGCGCGACGCTTCAGCGCCGCGCAAAAACTCTAGGCGCGCGCCCACAACGCGGCGCTGCGTCCGTCTCAATAATTGAAGGTCGTACGCAACGGCGCAACGCGAACGGATTACTCCGAAGCGCCGGCCTTCTTCGAGCCGCGGCCGGAAGTCCGCTCGGCGATGCGGGCGGATTTGCCCTGGCGGCCGCGCAGATAATAGAGCTTGGCGCGCCGCACCTTGCCCTTCTTCTTGACCTCGATCTCCGCGACATTGGGCGAATAGACCGGGAAGACACGCTCGACGCCTTCGCCGAAAGAAATCTTCCGGACGGTGAAACTCTCATTGAGGCCAGAGCCGCCGCGGCCGAGACAGACGCCTTCGAACGCCTGCAGGCGCTCGCGCTCGCCTTCCTTGATGCGCACCTGAACGCGCAGCGTGTCGCCGGGAGAAAACTCCGGAATCGGCTTTTTCTGTTCTTCGCCGAGAACGCGCTGGCGCTCTTCCGCTTCGAGCTCTTGGATGACGTTCATGTCTCGCTCTCCCGCCCCGCCTTGCGCGCCGCCCACAAATCGGGCCGCCGCGCGCGGGTGATCTTTTCCGCTTCCGCCCGCCGCCAGGCCGCGATCTTCGCGTGATCGCCCGACAGCAGAATTTCCGGGATCGCCCGCTCCTCCCACACCCGCGGCCGGGTGTAGTGCGGATATTCGAGCAACCCGCCTTCAAAACTCTCTTCCGCGGTCGACGCCTGGGCGCCTAAGACACCCGGCAGCAATCGAACGCACGCTTCGATCAACGCCATCGCGGCGACCTCGCCGCCCGCAAGGACGAAATCGCCGACGCAAATCTCTTCGAGCCCGCGCGCTTCAATGACCCGCTCGTCCAGGCCTTCAAACCGCCCGCAAACGGCGACGAGTCCCGGACCTTCGGCCAGCGCGCGCACGCGCGCCTGAGTCAAAGGACGACCGCGCGGGCTCAAATAGAGCCGCGGGCGGTCATCGTGCGGGACGGCGTCGAGCGCCGCGGCGACGACATCGGCCCGGAGAACCATGCCTGGCCCTCCGCCTGCCGGGGTGTCGTCGACGGATCGGTGCTTATCGTGGGAAAAATCCCGGATGTCCAGCGCATTAAGCGACCAGGCGCCGTCTTTCAGCGCCTGCCCGATCACCGACACGCCGAGCGTGCCGGGAAAGGCGTCGGGAAAGAGCGTTAGAGCAGTTGCGGCGAAGGTCATGCCGCGCCTTATGGCGCCTAGCAGCGCCTATGGGGAGTGGCGATCACTCAAGGACACACGCATCGCGCCGGCGCACATAGGGTTGCGGACACGTCCAGTCATGACCGTTGCGGTCGAGATGGGCGTGTTCCGGCAATTCGATGCGTACGCAAGCGCCTTCGCTCGCCCGAAACCCACGTTCGCACTCCCAACCGCGACCGAACCGGCTGTTCGACAGAAATGCGTTTTCCGGCGGGTCAATCGAAATGCATGCCCCGTCCTCTTCCTGGAAGCCGCGTTCGCATGACCAGCCAGTTCCGGCTGCGGTGAGAAACGCATGCTCAGGCACGTTAAGTGGAACGCATGCCCGCTCACGCTCGCGGAAGCCGCGCATGCACTCCCAGCCCGAGCCGTAGCCTCTGTTCGAGAGGAAGGCGTTCTCCGGCACCTCAATGGCGACGCAGACGCCACGCCGGTCGACAAATTGGCGCTCGCATTCCCAGCGCCTGCCGCTTGCGTCCAGATAAGCGTTTTCCGGCACTTCGATCGCAACGCAGGCGCCGTCTTCGCGCAGATAGCCGCGATGGCAATCCCACCCGCGCCCATAACGCCGCGCATAGGCGTTCTCAGGAATAGACTCTTCGGCGCTTTGCGCGCGTGAAACGGTCGGCGCAACAATCTGCGTCGCCGCAGCCATTGCGAACGACAAGAGCGTGTACGGAATAATTCTAGAGATGCTCAACTGATCGCCTTCCATAGTATCCAGCACTTTGTTGTACCGCGGACGAATTCATCCGTATGAATATTGGAAGGCGAGCCCGTCGGGCGCGCGCCGTCCTATCTGCGCTTGTTGTAATGGAAACCGCCGCGTTTCGGCTTCGGCGACGATGCGCCTTCGGCCTTGTGCCGGAAGGTAATGCGGCCTTTGGACAGGTCGTATGCCGACATTTCAACGGAAACGCGGTCGCCCGCCAGAGTGCGAATGCGGTGGCGACGCATCTTGCCCGCCACATAAGCCAGGATCTCGATACCGTTATCCAGCTGCACTCTGAAGTTGCCGTCCGGCAGCACCTCGGTTGCGACGCCTTCCATTTCGATGAGTTCTTCTTTCGCCAAGATTTTTCTCCTTCGCTTTCACATTCGTCGTGTCGGGATTGCGCGGCGCAGTCTTCTGGACCGGAGCACGAGGCTCCGGTTCGGCGGCGCGCGCTGCGCTCGGCGCTTCAAGCCGCGCAATCTTCCGTCCGGTCAGCTTCTCGATGCGGCGCAGCTCATCGCGCTCTTCCGGCGTGCAGAACGAAATCGCCATCCCTGTGGCGCCGGCCCGGCCTGTCCGCCCGATTCGGTGGACATAGGTTTCAGGCACATTCGGCAAATCATAATTGACCACGTGGCTCACGCCCGTGACGTCGATGCCGCGCGCCGCTATGTCGGTTGCGACCAGAATGGCCGACCGGCCGTTTCTGAACGCGTTCAGCGCGCGCTCGCGCTGACCCTGCGACCTGTTTCCGTGGATCGCGTGCGCTTCTTTTCCGGCCGCGCTCAGCGCGCGCGCAACTTTGTCGGCGCCGCGCTTTGTCCGGGTAAAGACCAGACCGCGCACGAAATCGGGCTGCGAAACGACCGCCTTCAACGTCGACAGCTTCACCGCCGGGTCAAGCTGAATGACGCCCTCTTCGATCAAGCGCTTCTCGGCGGGTTCGACATCGACGCGCACGGGGTCGCGCAGATACTGCTTCGCGAGCTTTTCAATTTCGCGCGGCATGGTCGCCGAGAAGAAGATGTTGCGGCGTTCTTGCGGCAGCGCAGACGCAATTTTCCGGATCGCATGGATGAAGCCGAGATCGAGCATCTGATCGACTTCGTCGAGCACGAAGCACTCGACGTCGCTCAATGTCAGAGCGCCCTGATCGAGCAGATCGACCAGTCGACCCGGCGTCGCGACAATCAACGAAACGCCGTTGCGCACCATGGCTTTTTGTTTGTTCACGGAAACGCCGCCGATCACGAGTCCGGTGCGAATTCCGAGATGAGCGCCATAAGCGCGGCACCGCTCAAGAACTTGCGCGGCGAGTTCGCGCGTGGGCGTCAGTATGAGCGCCTGACAGGCGCCGGGCCGCGGACGTCGCTTGTTCTCTGCGAGATGGTGGAGGATGGGCAGTGCGAACGCGGCGGTCTTGCCGCTTCCGGTCTGTGCGATCCCGATAAGATCGCGGCCCTTGAGCAGCGCCGGAATGGCCGCCGCCTGAATTTGGGTGGGCGTCGCATGTCCTTGATCTGACAACGCGCGCATTATCGGCCCAGCGAGGCCGAAATCTGTAAATTGGGTCAATTGCGCCTTTCACGGCGCCCCGGGCAAATTTTGCGTGCAGGGGCGCCCGCGGTTCTGGAGAACCCGCGTGTAAGGGCGCTCAATTCAAATGGTTCGGCCGGCGGAGGTGTTCCACGTACACGCGGCCTAATTGCGTCATATGGGACGCAAAACAACAATTACAAGTTAACCAAGGGGCGTTGCGGCGCGCCGCCAGGAGGCTTGCGCGCCGCATGAAGCCCGGATCGTCATGCCGGCCGCGCCCGAAAGCGCGCCGGCGTCAACGCGCCTGATTAGTCGGCCAAAGCGAGATTGGTCGCCTTGTCGCCTTTGCCGCGCGGGTCAGCTTCGGTGTCGAACGTGACTTTCTGGCCGTCGGCCAAGCCTTGCAGGCCGGAACGTTCAACGGCGGAAATGTGCACGAACACATCCGAGCCGCCATTTTCAGGCGTGATGAAACCGAAACCCTTTTGGGCGTTGAAGAATTTGACTGTACCAGTCGTCATGCGAGCGTCCTTCCTGGATCGCGAAGTGATAATCAGCGCACGCCCAGCCGGAGCCTGGCGCGCGCCAGTGCTTGCTCAGGGTGCAGTTCGCAGTCGGGAAGGCCGTTCTCGTGAGCGTGCGCTAACACGCCGTATCGACAATAGTTCCCGGGCCAAGTGGTCGCCCGAACGGCCGCTTAGATGGGGCTAAACGCCGCGAAACGCAAGTAAGATTATTTCGGTAGCGCTCAGCACTCTGTAATTGCTCGATTTTTCTGTATTCTAAATTTCAAGTTCAAATCCGTTAGGCGCAATGGACACGCCCGGTCCGCCGCTGACTTTTTTAATCCGTGTCGCGACTATTGGCGCTAAGATGCGCCAGGATCGCCGAAACGGTGGCTTCGGTTTGTTCCTGAATCACCCAGTGACCGGCATCGAGTTCGAGCGTCTCGTATGGACCGCGCATCAGCGCTTCCTGCGCTTCGATCCGCTCCGGGCTGACCCAGATTTCGCGCGAGCCCCAGATGAACAGGGTCGGGGCCGCGACGCTCATATCGGCGTCGAACCATTGCTCCGCCGTCAGAGGAATGGCGCGATACCAATTGAGCGCTGACGTCAGCGCGCCCGGCTCGGTCAGAATGGCGAGATAGTCCTCGACCTCGTCTTCGGGATGCGGCGCCCAGAGCGAGCGCGGCAGCGCTGCGTCATCATAGAGAATCCACGTCTCCGGCACGACGGGAAGCTGGAACAGGCGCACGTAAGATGGCGGGCTTTCGAAGATGGCGTCGCGCAAAGTGTCCGGATGCGGAATGGAGATCGCCGTCCAGGAAAGGAGCCGCTCAGGATGCTGAATGGCGACGCCCCACCCGATCATCGAGCCCCAATCATGACCAACAAGATGGAATTGATCGAAGCCAACCGCATCCGCAACGGCGAGTGCATCAGCCACAATCAGGTCGCCTGCATAGGCCTCAACGCCGTCAGGCCGCGCGCCGGGGCTGTAGCCGCGCTGGTCGAAAGCGAGGACGCGATAGCCCGCCGCATCGGCGGCCTGCGCGAGCGGCGCCCACATGGCCGAGCTTTCCGGAAAGCCATGCAGCAGGACCAGGCCCGGCCCGTCATTGTCGAGCCCGTAAAGCCGCGCGCGAAAGCGCATGCCCGAGGCCTCGATCTGAACGTCGCCATCGGTCTGGGAGCCGTTGAACACGGGAAAGTCTGCGACCGCCGCAGAATGCGCGCGCGATCGGTCCAGCGTCTGTTGCGCATTGAAATACGCGTAGCCGGCGCCTGCGATCGCCAAGACGAGAATGACGAGCAATATCCGGATGAACCAGCGCAGCATGTCGCCCTCCCGCATCGAACCGCGAGAACTCGATAGCAATTTCTATCGCAGTCTTCAGCAGCAAACTTGCTGCGAGCGCGGCGGCGCCGTCACAGATACGGACCCCACATCATCGCGATCGTGCCAAAAATGCCGACGGCCATGATTGCTGTCAGAGCTAAGACGATGACGGACGCCAGCGCCTTGAACGCGGGAGAGCGGGCGTCGCGCGCGGCGAAATAGAGCTCGAGCGCAGCAAGCGGGATCAGATAGCTGCCAAAGGAAAGCGCGATGTCGGCCGGGCCGGACAAGGTCGCGTTCATGCCGAGCCGGCTTTGCGTCAGCAGCATCCAGGCCATGATGCCGACGCGGAAGAACCAAACGCCGCTCACCGCCATGAATGTCCGCATGGCCCAGCGCCGGTGTTCGTTGATGCGCCGCTGAGCAGCGCGTCGCCATGCCAGCAAGCCGCAGACGATGATCACCACGCCATTGCCGGAAACCGCAACCGCAGACACGGTCGAGAGCTGCGTGCCGCGCACCCAAACAAGCCATATTCCGCCAAGCGCCATGAACAAAGCGACCAAGATGAAGCCGCGTCCGACCCAGCGATGAACGCCCGGCGCGCGGCTTCGCATCTGCGGAATGAGCTGAACAAGTCCGGCTGTCGTCACGGCTGCGGCTAAAAGCAC
>JAUIEH010000068.1 GCA_030428405.1 Alphaproteobacteria bacterium | reverse complement strand
CGACGAAATCGAGCGTGCGCGTCTGTGCTTTGTGCGAGGTCGCATCATCGGTCGCGCGGAAGAGATAAAGCCCGAAAGCGGCAAACGAGACGACGATCAGCACCCATTGCGGGAACGCCGAAAAGGAAAAGGTCAGCCCCAGCGCGCTGACATCGCCCGGCCCGTCGGCGACCCCCGCCACGCCCCAGGCGGAGAGCACGATGACGAGCTGAACCAGCAAGACCGCGACGATCAGCCAGCGCAGCAAGGCGGCTGCGCCCGACAGATGCACCCGCAAATCATGCGTGGCCCGGCTGTGGACAGACAGTGCGGCGTTTGCAAAATCAGCGCGCCAAAAGGCTTGCGCGCCGAGCTCCTGCGGCTCATTCATGTTCTTGTTCGCCCCTCAAGCGCTTTAAGAGAGCGCTATATATCGATTGAGGCGAGAATGCGCATCGTCGGCGGCCGCCTCAAGGGGCGCGCGCTCATCACCCCCAGAACAAATGCGACTCGGCCGACCAGCGACCGCGCGCGCGAGTCCATTTTCAACATTCTCGCCCATGCCGACTGGGGGCCCGAGCTTGAAGGCGCGCGCGTCATCGATCTCTTTGCAGGCTCTGGCGCGCTTGGCTTTGAAGCGCTGTCGCGCGGGGCCGCCTTCGCGCTGTTCGTCGAGACAGAAGCCGGTGCGCGCGGGGCCTTGCGCGAAAACGCCGAAAAGCTCGATTTGCTTGGCGTCACGCGCATGCATCGCCGCGATGCGACCGCTCTGGGGAAAAAGCCGGCCGGCGTCGGCGCGCCGTTCAGCCTCGCCTTTCTCGATCCGCCTTATCGCAAGGGCCTCATCGGACCCGCGCTCGCCATGCTCGACAAAGGCGAATGGCTGAGCCCCGGCGCAATCGCGGTCGTTGAATCCGCCGCGAATGAGCCCTCGCCCGCGCCGGAAGCGACGGATGCAAGCTTCGAAGTCCTGGATGAGCGCGAATATGGCGAAGCGCGCATCAGCTTTCTGCGCTACGGCGCTTGAGCGCTGTCAGCCGCGCAGGCCGAGCACGGTTTCGAAGAACAGGGTCTCGGTCGCGCGCCGGAAGGAAAGATTGGACCGGTTGCGGAATGAGTGGCCCTCATCGAGCGCGAGCAGATACCACGCCTCGCCGCCGCCCTGGCGGACCGCTTCGACCATCTGATCGGCTTCGCTTGCGGGCACGCGCGGGTCGTTTGCGCCCTGAATGACCAGGAGCGGCGCGCTGATGCGGTCGGCGTGATTGACCGGCGAGATGGCTTCAAGATGTGCGCGCATTTCCGGGTCGCGCTCGTCGCCATATTCGTTGCGGCGCAGATTGCGGCGATAGCCCATCGTGTTCTCGAGGAAGGTCACGAAGTTGGAAATGCCGACGACATTCACCCCGCCCGCCAGCCGGTCCTCGAAATGCACCATCGAGGCGAGCACGAGATAGCCGCCATATGAGCCGCCATAGATGACGACGCGGTCTGGATCGAGGTCGGGCTGCTCGGCGATCCAGTCGAGCAGCGCGCCGACATCGCGCACGCTGTCTTCGCGGTTCAAGCCGTCGTCGAGCGAAAGATAAGTCCGGCCATAGCCCGAGGAGCCGCGCACATTCGGCGCGATGACCGCGACGCCAAGCTCACCCGCCCAATATTGGATGCGGCCCGAATATTCGGGCCGATACTGAGATTCCGGACCGCCATGCATATAGAGAATGACCGGACGCCGACCGCCTGCGCGCGGTCGGTAGATATAGGCCGGGATCTGGCGCGCTTCGCCGTCGACCTCGTCAAACGTGGCGTATTCGATCAGCTCAGGCGCCACGAGATGGTCGGGATCGGGAACATCCTCCGGCGCGCCGGTCCAGCGCGTCAGCGTGAGCGTGCGCACGTCGAACGACCACATGTTCTGCGGATTGACCGGGCCTTCAAAGCTGAAGCCCACGCGGTCTCCGGTCGGATTGAACTCAAGACCTGAAATCACGCCGCGCGGCATGACCGGACCCGGCCGGATCGCGCTGTTGCGCAGGTCCATGAGATAGACGCGCGAAGAACCGCCCTCATTGACCGAGAACACCGCCGTGCGGCCATCAACGCTGACGTCGAAGCTCTCCACGTCCCAGTCGAGATCAGGCGTGAGAATGACCACCCGTCCCGTGCGCACCGAAATGCGGGCGAGCCGGCGAAATTCGCCGTCGAAATCGGTCACCGTGATGACGTGGCGCCCGCTCGGCGTGAACACGCCGCCGCGATAATAGGCCTCCGTGTCCGGATTAAGCTCGCGCATCTCCCCGCTCTTGATGTTGAGCACGAAGAGCTGATTGCGCGTCGCCGAATGCGCGCGCGCGAGCAAGAGCAGGCGATTGTCGCGCGACCAGGCGCGCGGGCGCATGGCGCCCTGGTGGTCGAGCACGGTGCTGGAGCGTACATCCGTTCCCGGATCTCCGAGGCGCGCGCCCGGCGTGTCGGAGCGCACGACGCGAACACGCCAATGGCGGCTGCCGGGCGATGCGGAATAATGCGCCAGCCGGGTGCCGTCATAGGAGAACACGAACGAGCCGTTGCGCGCGCCCAGCCGGGTGACGCGGCGTTCCTCGCCGCCCCCGATCGGGCGGATATAGCCTTGGTAGAACTCATCGCCATTATCGTCGCGCACGACCAGCATGTTGCGCCCGGCGGGGCTGGCGGCTGCGAAGCGCACGGGGTCGGCGTCAGACGTTACGGGTGCGGAATAACGCTGCGGACCGGCGATATAGTGAACGTGGCGCCCGCTCGCGAAGCGCTGCACGACCAGCGCGCCGCCATCGCCCGTCCAGTCAACGAATGACGACTGGGCAAAGCGCGGATAACGCTGGATCTGCTCTTCGATTTCGCTCGGAATTTCCGGCACGCCGTCAACGACGAGATTGCCGTGCATGATGCGGTGAACGCCGCGGCTTTCGGCGCTGCTTGAGGTGCGGCTTACGGCTTCGTCAGCGTAGGAAGCGCTCGAAAGGATCGCAGCCGCGACAGCAAACGACGTGACCCCCAATCTCAACGTAGCGCTCCTTCCAGCTAGCCGCATGACCTCTCGATATTCGGCTTCGCAGATGCGAACGCAAGAGCCGGACCGAAGGTCCTCCAGCTCAGCGCTCTAGCCCATGGTTTCTGCATGATGAAAGGACGTTCCGCAGATTTGGTAAACCAAAGATTTACGCATTTCGCAGGCGCGAAGTCAGCGCCGGCCAAAAAGCTTTTCAACATCAGCGAGTTTCAATTCGACATAAGTCGGTCGGCCATGATTGCACTGGCCGGAATGAGGCACAGATTCCATCTCGCGCAACAGCGCGTCCATCTCCACAGCGCTTAAAGCGCGTCCTGCACGGACCGATCCGTGGCACGCCATGGTCGCGCAGACCTCCTCCAGTCTCTCTTTGAGAATGAAGGCGGCGTCCCATTCTTGGATGTCGTCGGCGAGGTCGCGCATCAGCGCCTGAATGTCGACATCGCCGAGAAGCGCAGGCGTCTCGCGCACGGCCACGGCGCCGCGCCCGAAGGCCTCGACGACCAGCCCCAGTTCTGCAAGCTCTTCGGCGCGGCCAAGCACGCGCTCCGCGCCCTCCTCGCCAAGATCTACGATTTCAGGCGCAAGCAGCGCCTGACGCTTGGCGCCTGAGCCTTCGACCGCCTTTTTCATCCGCTCAAGGACGAGGCGCTCATGGGCGGCGTGCTGATCGACAATGACCATGCCGTCACGGGTCTGGGCGACGATATAGGTGCGGTGAAGCTGCGCGCGCGCCGCGCCCAAGGGCCGGTCGAGCGCGTCTGGCGCGGCTTCGGGCTCGGCCTCCACGCGGGCCGAATAGCCTTCCATGCCCGGCAGCGCGCCTTCAGCCACTTCAAAACCGGCTTGGGCATGCGCCGGCGCGCCCCAGGCGGGCGAAATGCGCGACGGCGGCGGCAGCACGCCCGTCTGGGCTGCGCCAAGCGCGTAGCCCGCCACCGTCGTAGAAGCGCGATGGCCGGCGTCGGCGAGGCCGTGGCGCAGCGCGCCGATGATCAGACCGCGAATATTGCCGGGCTCTCGAAAGCGCACTTCGGTTTTGGCCGGGTGCACGTTCACGTCGACATCGCGCGCCGGCAGGTCGAGCCAGAGCGCCGCTGCGGGATGGCGGTCGCGCGCCAAGAGGTCCTGATAAGCCCCGCGCAAGGCGCCGACGAGCAGCTTGTCGCGCACCGGTCGGCCATTGACGAAGAGATGCTGGAGCTGATTGGAGCCGCGATTATAGGTCGGCAGACCGGCCAGACCCGAGACGCGCGCGGTCTCGCGATGCTGGTCGATGTCGATGGCGTTTTCTTCGAACTCCTTGCCGACGATCGCCGCCAGCCGGGCGCGGCGCGCCTGCGTCTCCTCGCCATCCTCCGGCGCCAGCGCCAAACGCTTGCGCCCGTCCACCGTCAGCGTGAAACCGACCTCCGGGCGCGCCATGGCGAGCCGCTTGACCATGTCGGTGACGGCCTGCGCCTCGGCGCGCTCGCTCTTCATGAATTTGAGCCGTGCGGGCGTGGCGTAAAACAAGTCACGCACGACGATGCGCGTGCCAGAGCCGCCCATGCCGGCGGCCGGGCGCACATCTTCCAGCGCACCGCCTTCCACCTTGAGCGAATGCGCGCCGCCGCCGTCTATGCTCTGGCTGGCGATCTCAAGACGCGCGATCGAGCCGATCGAAGGCAGCGCCTCGCCGCGAAAGCCCATCGTGTCGATGTCGAGCAGGTCCCAATGCCCATCCGCGTCGGGGGCGAGCTTGGAGGTGGCGTGACGCTCAACGGCGACGCGCAGCTCTTCTGCGGTCATGCCGACGCCATCATCGCGCACGTCGATGCGCGCAACGCCGCCGCCGTCTATGGCGACCTCGATGCGTCGCGCGCCCGCATCGAGCGCGTTTTCGACGAGTTCTTTTACGGCCGAGGCCGGACGCTCGACGACTTCGCCGGCGGCGATCCGGTTTACCGTTTCGGGAGGCAGCGTACGTATCCGCATGGCGCCAAACTCGGCCCGTGCGCGCGCACGCGTCAAGAAGCGCATTGCCGGTCCGAAATTTCTCTGACTAATGTCAGAGAATGAACGGAACGGATATCGAGCGACTGCGCAGCTTCAATCGCGAGGTCACGCGCCGCATCGGCGTGCTCAATCCGAGTTTTCTCGAGCGCGGCCGGCCGCTCGCGGAGGCGCGGCTGATTTATGAGATCGGCCGCGGACACGTGGAGCTTCGAACCCTGCGCGCCCGTCTTGGTCTCGATTCGGGGCATTTGAGCCGGCTCGTCCGCTCGCTCTCAGACCAGGGCCTCATCGAGACCAAAACAGCGCCGGACGACAAGCGCGTGCGCTGCGCCCGGCTTACGCCTGAAGGCCGCCGCGAGCGGGAGTCCTATGACCGATTATCGGACGAGGCGGCCGCCGATCTGCTCGCGCCGCTGAGTGAAAAACAGCGCGCGCGTTTTCTGGACGCTGCGCGCGAAATTGAGCGCTTATTGCGCGCCCGCGCCGTAAGCATCGCCGTTGAAAGCGCGGTGTCCAAGGACGCCCGTGCTTGTCTCTCCAGCTATTTCAGCGAACTTTCCACGCGCTTCGAAACGGGATTCGATCCCGGCGAGAGCCTGCCGCTGGACGCGCCGATGATGACGCCGCCCGCCGGTTGCTTCGTGGTCGCGAGGCTCGACGGCGACGCGATCGGATGCGGCGCGCTCACCATCCGTGAGACGGACGCCGGCTACATCAAGCGGATGTGGGTCGCGCCGAATGCGCGCGGCCTCGGCGTTGGCCGGCGCGTTCTGCTGGCGCTGGAGGAATGGGCGCGCGCGGCCGGCCTCGCGCGCATTCAGCTCGAGACCAATCGCGCGCTGACAGAGGCGCAGAACCTTTACCGCGCCAGCGGATATTCAGAGACCGCGCCGTTCAATGCGGAGCCCTACGCCCACCACTGGTTCGAAAAGCGACTGTAGCGGGCGCAGCGCTCTGGTCTTACAGGCCGGGAAGCTTGAAGCCGCGGCCGGAGCGGCGAATGACGACTTCGCCCTCGCCCGTGGCCTGGCGGCTGGCTTCCTCGCGCGCAATGCGCTCGGCTTCGTCCACGCTGTCGAGCGGGTTGGTTTCCGAAGCGCTGTCGCCGCCGCGCCAGAACAAAACGCGGTTCGCAAAGCCGCGCCTGCGCCGGACAATGCCGCCGGCTTCAGCATCGACAATATCGCGAATGGCGGGATCGGCGGCCGCTGCGCCGGTCAGCGCGACGAGCGATTGTTCCGCATCTGACGCCGTCGTGGTTGCGTCAGCGCCATAGATCGCGCGCCGGGCTTCTTCAGAAGAGATATATTCCTGAGGGCGCGGCTCGCCGGGGCGCGGCGGACGCAGATTATATTCGGGCGGCACTTCCAGCGGCGCCATCGTGACGATCCGAAATTCGTCCGGGCGGACGCGTTCGGCGCCGACGGCGCGCGCCACGCTCGAACAGCTCGCCAGACCACCGGCCGCGATCGTGATCGCAGCAGTTGCAGCCATGGCGCGGAGGGACAGACGTTCGCGCATCATTGGTCTCCTGGAATTTCGGCGGATTTGTAAACGACCTGGCCGGGGAAGGCCAAGCCGCGTGTCAGTTCGGCACGTTGCGTTGCTGGCGGCCTTCCAAAATCAGGTCAAGCAGCAGAAGTCCGACGCCGACATTTATCGCGGCGTCGGCGACATTGAAAACCCATGGGAAGCCCAAGCCGGAAAAATCGAAGAAATCGACCACTGCGCCGAACAGCGCGCGATCGATCAGATTGCCCACGGCGCCGCCGATGACGAGGCCGAGCGCGGCGACGGACAAAGGCCGCGTCACCGTGCGCAGCCACCAGCCGAGCGCGCCGGAAACGCCAATGGCGAAAGCCATCAACACCCAGCGGCCGATATCCGAATCGGCCTGAAACAGCCCAAAACTGATGCCTCGGTTCCAGACCATCGAAAGATCGAAAATCGGCGAAAGCTCGATCCGGCCGCAATCAAGCCCGCGCGAGAGACAACCCGGCGGAGAAAACTCGAGCACGTTGAGAACGATGAATTTCGAAATCTGGTCGAGCACGACCACGATGGCCGCGATCGCCCAGCCGTAAAAGCCGCGCGATGATTGCGCCCGCGGCGCGTCTTGCGCGTCATCGACCATTCGCAGCGTCCCATTCCGCGACCGCCTCGGCGTCGCGCAGGCTCAGATCCGGATAGCGCTCATCGCTACCGACTTCGGGCAGAACGCGCCAGGAGCGCGCGCAGCGCTTGCCTTCCGCCTTTTCCGCGATGACGGCGACGCCGGCGACATCGTCCAGGCGGAAGGCTTCGGCGGGGCCTTCGCCGTCCTCAAGCTTGGCCTGGCTCGTAATGAAGACATCCGCGAGGAACTGCTCGACCGACTGGCCGGCGGCCTTCGCCTCCGCAGCAATGGCGGCGCGATCATCGGCGTCGGCCGCCCACACGCGCGGACCCGCCTCCAGCGAGGAGCCGATGCGCTTGTCCGCACGCTCCAGCTCGAGCGCCTTATTGACGGTGCGGCGAACTTTGCGGACATGCGCCCAGCGCGCGGCCAGCGCCTCGTCGCGCCAGTCCTCTGGCGTCCTGGGATATGCGCCGAGATGGACCGAGCCCGCCTCCGCGCCGTAGCGCATGGTCCAGGCTTCTTCCATCGTGAACGTCATCACCGGGGCGAGCCAGGCGGTCAGGCGCGCAAAGGCGGCGTCCATCACTGTGCGGCAGGCGCGCCTGCGCAAGCTCGACGGCGCATCGCAATAAAGCGCGTCTTTGCGGATATCGAGATAGAAGGCGGACAAATCGTTCGTGCAAAAATTGAACAGCTGCCCAAACCCGCCCTTGAAGTCATAGGTCTCCGTCGAGCGCCGCACGATTTCGTCGAGCTCGGCCAGCCGATGCAGCGTGAAACGCTCGAGGCCCGGCATGCCCTCAGGCGCAACCCGTTCGTCTTCGGAGAACCCGGCGAGCGCGCCCAAGAGATAGCGGATCGTGTTGCGCAAACGCCGATAGGCATCGACATTGGCCTTGATGATATTGGGGCCGACGCGCAGGTCCTGCGAATAATCCGACGTCGCCACCCACAGCCGCAAAATCTCGGCGCCGAATTCCTGCGTCACCTGTTGCGGATCAACCGTGTTGCCGAGCGATTTCGACATTTTGCGGCCATCCTCATCGAGCAGGAAGCCGTGAGTCAGAACCTCTTTATACGGCGCCTCGCCGCGCGTGCCGCAGGCTTCCAGCAGCGAGGACTGGAACCAACCGCGATGCTGGTCTGAGCCTTCGAGATAGATGTCGGCCGGCCAGTGCTGGTTCTCGCGCTCCTCCAGCACAAAGGCGTGGGTGGAGCCGGAATCGAACCAGACATCGAGAATGTCTTCGACCTTTTCCCAGTCATCGGGGTTGTCGACGATGCCGTCGAGAAACTCCGCAACCGGCGTCGTAAACCATGCATCCGCGCCGGCTTCGCGCACGGCGTCTGAGATGCGCGAGACCAGGCGCTCGCTGGCCGTCGCGTTCGGCGAGGGCATGACGTCGCCGGTTTCTTTGTGCACGAACAAAGTCAGCGGCACACCCCAGGCGCGCTGGCGCGAAATCAGCCAGTCGGGCCGGTCCGCGACCATGCCGCGAATGCGGTTGATCGACTTGGCGGGATGCCATTTGACCGTGTCGACGGCCTTCAGCGCCTTGGCGCGCAGGCTTGCGGGATCGTTCGCATCACCGAGCCGGATGAACCATTGCGGCGTATTGCGGAAGATGAGCGGCGCTTTCGAGCGCCAGCTATGCGGATAAGAGTGTCTGAACCGGCCGCGCGCAAGCAAGCCGCCCGTCTCGATCAGCTTGGCGATGACGGTCTTGTTCGCGCCGCCTTCCTGGCCTGATTTCTTGCCTTCGGTGCGGATGACCTGCTCACCCGCGAAAAAGGCGACATCCGGATAATAGGCACCGCGCGGATCGACCATGTCGGGGATCGCATCCAGCGCCTGGCCCGTTTTCAGCCAAACCTCGAAGTCTTCCTGACCGTGGCTGGGTGCGGTGTGCACAAAGCCCGTGCCGGCTTCCTCCGTGACATGATCGCCTGCGAGCATCGGCACGTCGAAATCATAATAGCCGTCCGCGCCGTCGAGCCCGCGGAATGGATGCGCGCAGAATACGATCGATTTCGGGTTTACCCCAGCGAGCCTTGTCGCCGCGGCCACTTTTGCTGTGGTTGCTACACTTTCCCATAGACTGTCGGCAACGATTAGACGCTCGCCCGGACGGACCCAAGGTTCGAATTCCAATCCCTCGACCAGTTCGTCGACACGATAGATCCCATATTTAATGCCCGGATTGAAGGCTATGGCGCGGTTGCCTGGGATTGTCCAAGGAGTGGTTGTCCAAATTACAACGTTCGCTTCCAATAGCTGATCAAAGTCAGTTTGAGCGCCTGGTATGTCTTGGGCGTTCGAAACCCGAAACTTCACCCAGATCTGATGGCTGGTGACGTCGTGATATTCGACCTCGGCCTCGGCGAGCGCGGTCTGTTCGACCGGGCTCCACATCACCGGCTTGGAACCGCGATAGACCTGGCCCGTCAGCACGAATTTCAGAAACTCGTCGACAATCGCGGCTTCGGCGGAAAACGCCATTGTCGTGTAAGGCGCGTCCCACTCGCCGGTCACGCCGAGGCGTTTGAATTCCTCGCGCTGCACCTCGACCCATTTATCGGCATAGGC
>JAUIEH010000561.1 GCA_030428405.1 Alphaproteobacteria bacterium | reverse complement strand
CGCGCGCATCGCCGATGAATTCGAGAAACTCCTGTGCGACCGACGCGAACAGCGGTTTATCGCTCAAAAACTCGGTCGAGAGGCCGGTCACCTCATAGGCCTCTTTCGGCACGTCGCGCTCTGGATTGACATAGGTCTGATAAGTGCGGCCCGTCGGAATGTAATCGACCACTTCGACGCAGCCGATTTCCGTGATCCGGTCGTCTTTTCGCGGGTCCAGCCCGGTCGTCTCAACGTCGAAAACGATTTCGCGCATATCCCCGCTCCTTCCTTTTGGCGCGCTGTGTCAGACGGCGCGCGACCGCACGCACCTGACGGCGCGCATCCGGAATGCCGCGACTCGTATCGATAATGAAATCCGCGCGCGCACGCTTTTCCTCATCTGGAAGCTGGCGCGCGAGGATCGCTTCGAAAGCGTCTTCCGTCATGCCGGGCCTGGCGAGCACGCGTTCGCGTTGCACATCGGCCGGCGCGCTGACAACGACGATGACGTCGACACTCTCGTCGCCGCCCGTTTCAAACAGAAGCGGCACATCGAGCACGACAAAGGGCGCGCCGCGGCGCTGCGCCCGTCTCAGAAAACTCCGCCGACGGCGCCCGACGAGCGGATGAACCAAGGTCTCAAGCAGCGCAAACGCTGACGGATCGTCCTGGACGCGCGCGCGCAACGCATTTCGATCGACCCCGTTTTCATCGACGCAGTCTGGAAAATGCTCAGCGATGACGGCCGTCGCGTCGCCGTCCGGCGCATAGAGCGCGCGCACCACCGCATCGGCGTCGAACACCGGCGCGCCGCACTCGGCGAACAAAGCCGCCGTCGTCGACTTGCCCGTGCCGATCGAGCCCGTGAGTCCGACAAGGATCACGCCCGCGCCTCCAGCGCCTGGATGAGCAACCCGCGCGCATCCACGCCGCGCGGAATGGGACGCCCGAAAAAGTGTTCGAAGCTTGGTTCAGCCTGTCCGATCAGCATGTGCAGACCGTCTATGGTTCGCAGACCCTGCTCGGCGGCGGCGGCGAGAAACGGGGTTTCAAGCGGGGCGTATACGAGGTCATAGGCGACGGCGTCGCTCGGCGCCGCGTCGAGATTGAGCTCAAGCGGCGGACCGCCGACCATGCCCATGGAGGTTGCATTCACGATCAAGGACGCGTCCGACACGGCGTCCTCGCGGCGCGCCCAGTCGACGGCGCTTGCGCCGAAATCCTCAGCGAGTTCTTCCGCACGAGACAATGTTCGATTGACGATGCGCACTTCGCTTACGCCGCACTCGGACAACGCAAAGGCTGCAGCGCGCGCCGCGCCGCCGGCGCCGATGATCACCGCCGGACGGTCAAGCGACGGGTCCAAATCGGCGAGCCCGGCCATGAAACCGATCGCGTCGGTGTTGTCGGCGAACAATGCGCCGTCCTCGCGAATAATGAGCACGTTCGCCGCGCCGATCGCTTTGGCGGCGGCGCTGGCTTCGTCAGCAGATTCCAGCGCGGCGGCTTTGTGCGGCACGGTGACGTTCACGCCGCGAAAGCCCAATGACGGCAGCGCTTTCAGCGCCTCAGCGATGTTGTCCGGCGCAACGGGCAAAGGCACATAGGCAGCATCGAGCTGCGCCGCTTCGATCCAGGCGCCGTGCAGCAGCGGCGACAGGGAATGCGCCACCGGCCAGCCGATCACGCCGGCGATTTTTGCTGCGCCGGTTATCGTCATGTCTCAAGCGCGCCCGCTTCACGCAGCATCGCGAGGACCGGCAAAAGCGGCAGCCCGAGAATGGCGAAATAGTCGCCTTCAACGCGCTCGAAGAGTTG
>JAUIEH010000067.1 GCA_030428405.1 Alphaproteobacteria bacterium | reverse complement strand
GTGATTTCACGAAGAAGCGCACGCCGTTGCTCGCTCGACGGTTCATGCGCGAGCTGCACCAGCTTCGCCATGTGCGCGCCAGAAGTGGTCATTCGCGTGCGCCTCCGCGCGCTCGTCTTCGCAGATCAGGCGTCAAGATTGCGGCATCGGAGTAAACAAATTGGGAATGCGCGCGCAAATTGCGCGAGCGATCCGACCTAGTTCAGATCGCCAGGGACGCGCGACTCTGCGCGGCGGAATTCGCTTGCCAGCTCAGCATAAAACGAGCCCAAGCGTTCTTCTTCCGGGGTCAGTTCCGGCTCGTCCGGCAGGTTGAGCGCGTCGTCGGCTTGCGCGACCGCGCCGGGTTCGGCGTGGGCGGCGGTCATGAACAGGCTCCATATTTGGGCGGGCAGGCCGCCGCCGGTGACGCGCTCCATTGGACTGTCATCGTCATTTCCGACCCAGACGCCGGTCACGTAGCGGCTCGAATAGCCGACGAACCAGGCGTCGCGCCAATCCTGGCTGGTGCCGGTCTTGCCGGCGACTTCTACGCCTTCGACATTGGCGCGCCGGCCGGTGCCGTCGGTGACCACGCCCCGTAAAAGACCGCTCATCTGGCGGGCGAGCTCCGGATCGTAGACCTGCGCCGGCTCCGTCGTTTCCGGGCGCTCATAGATAACCCGACCGCGTGTGTCGTGAATGGCTGTAACCAGGTGCGGACGACGCAACACCCCGTCATTTGCGAACACGGAATATGCGCCGATAAGCTCAAGCAGCGTGACTTCCTGCGAGCCGAGCGCGATGGATGGAACGGGGTCGAGATCGGAATCGATCCCCAACCTGCGCGCTGTCGAGACGACTTCTTCTGCGCCCATATCATCAACGAGGCGGGCGGCGATCGTGTTGATGGAGCGCCGGAAAGCTTCGCGCACGGTCATCGCGGAATTGCTATAGCCGCCGTTATAATTTCGAGGCGTCCAATTCCCGATGGTGATCTGCTCGTCATAATAGCGCATGTTTGGACGCACGCCGCGTTCAAGCGCGGCTGCAAACACAATCGTCTTAAAGGCGGAGCCGGGTTGACGGCGCGCCTGGGTTGCGCGGTTGAAGACGCTGTCCGCATACGAACGGCCTCCGACCAGCGCGACGATCTCGCCGTCGCGGTCGACGGTCGCGATGGCGCCTTGGCCCGCATTGGCCGCTTCGCCTTCCTCATCGAGCATGCTGGTCACCGCTGACAAGGCGGCGCGCTGCAGCTCCATGTCGATGGTCGTGTGAATGACGAGGTCGGGCGCGTGATCGTCTGGCAGGAGCGCTTCGATTTCTTCCACTGCAAGGTCGAAGACATAGCCGACGCCGGCGTCGAGCACTTCGGCGTCGGGCAGCTGCAATTGCGCAGGTTCCTCGCTTGCCGCCTCGGCTTGCGCCTGCGTGATGTAGCCGGCCTCCACCATGTTCTGAAGCACGACGGCGGCGCGCTCATGGGCTTCTTCGATGTTGCGCGTCGGGTCGAAGCGCGAGGGCGCCTTCACGAGCCCGGCGAGCATGGCCGCTTCGGCGAGCGTCACTTCGGTCGCGGGATGGCCGAAATAGCGCCGCGAGGCTGCATCGACCCCGTAAGTGCGCTGTCCGAGATAGACCCGATTGAGATAGAGGGTGAGAATCTCAGGTTTTGAGAGCATTTGCTCCAATTGCCGGGCAAGCCTGATCTCCTGCAGCTTGCGGCGCAATGAGCGTTCCGGCGTAAGGAACAGGTTCTTGACCAGCTGCTGCGTGATTGTCGAGCCGCCCTGAACCACGCCGCCTGCGCGCCAGTTGGCGAGCAGCGCGCGCACGATGGCGCGCCGGTCCACGCCGTCATGCTCCCAAAAGCGCCGGTCCTCCGTGGCGATGAAGGCGTGGATCAAGTGCGCGGGCAGCTCTCCCGCCTCGATCGCTTCGCCGTAATAGGGCCCGCGTGTGCCGATCACCTCGCCGTTGCGGTCGCGCAGCTGATAGCTCGGCTCGCGGCCAAGCGACCAAAGATGCTGCGCCGCCGGGATTTCCGGCATTCCGGTATAGAAATAGACGTGAAAGGCGAGGTGGCCGACCATCATCGCGCCGACAACGAATCCGAGCGCGATCAGCCAGCCGAAACGGCGGCGACGCGTCTTGGTCTCGACGATGCGCGTGAGGTCCGATCTACTCTCCAACGCGCTCTCCTTGGCGTGTCACCGGGCAATTACGGGGTGCATCATGGTTGCGGCGCCATTTTGGCGGACGAAGTCTATACAAGAGTTCTCGCCCGACGAATGGGAAGCGCTGTGCGACGGTTGTGCGAAATGCTGCCTCGTCCGGTTGCGCGACGATGATAGCGATGAAATCGCATCCACCAACGTCGCCTGCAAGCTGCTCGACCAGTCAGCCTGCCGGTGCATTGATTATCGCGCGCGCGCAAGGATTGTTCCGGGCTGCGTTCAGTTATCGCCCGAAAATATCGCTGCGCTCGATTGGATGCCGCCGACTTGCGCCTATCGTCTAGTAGCGGCGGGCCGCGATCTGCCGTGGTGGCACCATCTAAATTCGGGCTCGCGCGAAACGGTGCACGAAGCCGGCGCCTCGGTGCGCGGACGAACGGTGAGCGAGAACGACGTGTCGGAGGAAGACTTGTGGGATCACGTCGCGACATGGCCCGACAGTGATGAGCTTGTCCCGAAAAGCTGAAATTTTCGGCCTGTGCTGCGCGCTGGCGATCGCAGCGCCGGCCTTCGCCCAAACCGCTGGCCGCGAACAGATCGTCGTCACGACCGAACGGCGGGCGACGTCTGCGCATGCTGAAGCGCTCAATGTCGCCGTACTCGACGGGGACGCGCTTGAGCGCATTGATATGGCGCATCCGCAGGAAGCGCTGAACCGGCTTCCGGGCGTCAGTTTCCATCGCGGATCGGGCGGCGAGCATCTCGCCGCCATTCGTTCGCCGGTGCTGACCGGGGGAGCGGGGGCGGGATCATTTCTCTATCTCGAAGACGGCGTCGCGCTGCGCGCGCCCGGCTTCGCCAATGTGAACGGCCTCCTCGAAGCAACGGCCGATCTTGCTCGCTCGATCGAAGTCGTGCGCGGTCCAGGCCCTGCGCTTTACGGTTCAAACGCCGTGCACGGTCTGGTCAACGTCATCACGCCAAGCCCGGACCGCGAACGCTCATATGTTTCGGCTTCGATTGGCTCACTCGGCCGGGCGCGCACGCGCGCAGGCGTGGAGCGCATCGTCGGAGCTGACGCTTTCGGCGTTCATTTCAGCGCGGCGCATGAGGATGGCTGGCGCGATGACGCCGGTCTCGATCGGCAGAGCCTGCTCGCGCGCTGGCGGCGAAATGGGGCGGTCTGGTCAACCGAGGCGGGCTTCGCCGTCGTCAATCTGAACCAGGAAACCGCCGGTTTTATCACGGGACTGAACGCTTACGCGGACCGTTCCCAACGGCGCAGGAATATAGACCCCGAAGCCTATCGCGACGTGAGGGCGACCCGGATGAACATTCGGATCGAGCGGCGCGCCGGCGATAATCTCACTTTCGCAGTCACGCCCTATGCGCGTTGGACCGACATGGCGTTCCTGCAGCATTTCCTGCCCGGCGACCCTCTGGAGGAAAACGGCCACTGGAGCGTTGGTGTTCTGGCGACGGCATATGGAGACGTCGGGCCGCGCTTCGAATATCTGTTCGGTGTAGACGCTGAGTATACAGAAGGTTTCCTGTCGGAGTTCCAGGCGGCGCCGAGTTTCGCGGTCTTCCCGCAAGGCGTGCATTACGACTACGAGATTTCCGCGCCGCTGTTTGCGGCCTATTCCGAAGCTGAGTGGGAGTTCTCGCCTGGCTGGACGTTGGAAGCAGGCGTCCGGGTCGAAGCCGTCAGCTATGACTACGACAATCACGCGCCCTCCAATGATGTCGGCCGCTTCAGACGCCCCGCCGATCGGCGTGATGCTTTCGTCAACTGGACGCCCAATCTCGCATTGCGCCGTGAGCTGAGCGATAATCTGAGCGCCTATCTCCGCGCAGCTCGCGGTGCGCGCGCGCCGCAAACGACCGATCTGTATCGCTTGCAGACCAGCCAGACCATCGCTGCGGCGCAATCCGAAACGGTCGACAGTTTGGAGCTGGGCCTGCGTGGCGAATATTCTGATCTCGGATTCGAGCTCGCCGCATTCGCGATGGAGAAGGAGAGTTTCTTCTTCCGTGATGCGGACGGTCTGAATGTCACAGACGGGCGCACGCGCCATCGCGGCGTCGAACTCTCCGGACATTGGCGGGCGGCGCAATGGCTGCAGCTCGAAGGCGCCGCCACGATTGCCCGACACATTTACCGGTTCGACCGACCTGTCGCTGGCGCTGCATCTGAGAACATTGCTTCAGGCGACGATGTCGACACAGCGCCGCGTCGTCTCTGGAATATGCGCGCGCTGTTCTTTCCGAGCGAGCGCGCCTCGATCGAACTCGAATGGCTCGGCGTTGGACGCTATTTCACCGACGCTGCGAACATGCATGTCTATCCCGGTCACCAGCTCTTTAATCTGAGAGCTGACTATGAACTGACGCCGCAACTCTCTGTTTTCGGCGCCGTCCGCAATCTAACCGATGAAACCTATGCCGAGCGCGCGGATTACGCATTCGGCACGGATCGCTATTTTCCTGGCGAGGAACGCAGCTTCACGTTCGGGCTGCGGGCCGAAATTGCGCCCTAGACGGGCGTAAATTGGCGTCTATCCGCCCAGCGCCAATAAATTTCTCGCGGATATTCAGTTCTCTGCCGAAAACCGACGCGGGTTAATCCGACCGGTGAAGCTATGGGCCTATCTTTGGGCATGGTCGAAAAAAGGGACTTGCAGGGCGCCGGCGCGCAGAACGCGGCCGCGAACCCAGCGAAGGCCAGGAAGACTAACCGAAAAAAGAGGGCGGGGGACAAACCCCACTCGAGCGACGCGGTCGAGCGCCTGGAACGCTTGTTGATGGCGGAGCTTGATGCGCTCGAAGACACTTTGCTTTGCGGCGCAGTCGATGACACGGAAAAGCGGGCGCGCGTGCTCAGCGCGTTCGCTCGTGCTGCAGAGAAAATCGAAGAGCTAAGGGCGGCGCGCGCACAAAGGTCGAACACGGATGACGAAATCGACCGGGCGGCGGTCATCGCCGAACTTGAGCGCAGGCTGGATCGCCTCGCTGCCCAGGCCGGTCCGACGGCAGATGATTGCGGGACTGACGACGACGGAGGTTGATTGCCTCCTTTGGAACTGGCGGTTCTGGTCGCGCGCCGATCAGCGCGCCCCCGACGGCGCCTGGCGCAACTGGGTGTTCATGGGCGGGCGCGGGGCCGGGAAGACAAGAGCCGGGGCGGAGTGGATACGCGCGCTTGTCGAGGGCGCAACGCCGCACTTGAAAGGCGAACGCGGACGCGTGGCGTTGATCGGACCCGCGCTCGCCGATGTGCGCGAAGTGATGATTGAAGGTCCTTCCGGTCTGCGCGCGATTGCGCCGCGCGAGCAGCGTCCGGCTTACGAGGCGTCGCGGCGGCGTTTGGTGTGGCCAAACGGGGCCGTTGCTTATGCCTTCTCTGCAGAAGACCCGGACGCGCTGCGCGGGCCGCAGTTTGACGCGGCCTGGTGTTGGCCTGCACCCCGGAAACCGGTCCAAAGCTCGAGTTAGTTCCGGCTCCATCTGAGGAGCTGAGACATGGGCCGGAAGAGACTACGCCCGAGGAGATTATCGCCAAGCTGCGAGAGATCGAGGTGCGGCTCGCCCGCGGTGAGACCACGCCGATCGCAGTGCGGGCCGCGGGGATCACGGAGCAGACCTACTATCGCTGGCGCCGCGAGTATTGCGGCCTGAAGGTTGACCAAGCCATGCGCTTGAAGGACCTCGAGAAGGAGAACCTGCGTCTGAGGAAGCTGGTCTCCGACCTGACGCTCGACAAGTTGTTCCTCGAAGAGGCGGCGAAGGGAGTCGAGGCCGTCGCGGAAACGGTCCGGAGGACCGTTTCGGGCCGGAACGGGCGGAGCCCCTAAGCCCGTCGAACGTATACATTCGACCGTAGCCGCGCCTGCGTCGACCACGTGGTGAAGAACCTGGGCGTTTCCGAACGCCAGGCTTGCCGCGTGGTCGGCCAGCACCGTTCGACCCAGCGCACGACGCCGCGCGGACGCTCCGACGAGGCGGCTTTGACTCAGGCGATCATCCGCCCGGCCGAGCAGTACGGCTGCTACGGCTATTGCCGCATCACGGCTCTGCTCCGCGAGGAGCGCTGGGCGGTGAACGTCAAGCACGCCTATCGCGTCGACATGTTTGTCGTCGGCGGCGTGATGGGGTGAGGTCCGCCCGCCACCGGTCCGAGGACGGACCGAAAGGTTGGAATGGAACAACCGAAACGCGGCCGGCTATGGCTCGCGGACGGCTCGTGCGTGCGGCTGCCGCCGCTGCGCCCGAACCACGTTTGGTCTTACGACTTTGTCCAGGGTGAGCCGCGCCCGCTACCGGTGCGAGGGCGCGGCGAACACCCACGACGGCTCGGGTCTATCGCATGCTCTGCGTGATCGACGAGTTCACGCGCGAGGCTCTGGCGATCCGGGTCGCGCGACGTCTTAACGCTCAGGTCGTGCTCGAAACGCTCGCCGAGCTGTCCCTCGAGCATGGAGCGCCTGAGCACATTCGCTCCGATAACGGACCAGAGTTCATCGCCATCGCGCTGAGGGACTGGCTCGGCCGTCTCGGCGTGAAGACGCTCTACATCGCGCCTGGTACTCCGTGGGAGAACGGCTACTGCGAGAGCTTCAACTCCAAGCTTCGCAACGAGCTCCTAGACGGGGAGATCTTCTACACGCTCAAGGAAGCCAAAACGCTGATCGAGGCGTGGCGGCGCTGCTTCAATGCGGTTCGCCCGCACTCCTCGCTCGGCTACAGACCACCGGCGCCCGCGCCCGAGGCCGTCGTGCCGGCGGCGTTCATGCCGCCTCACCTTCAGCGTAGGGCGGCAAGAACGCCGCCTCCGAAACCGCCGGGACTAACAAAGACGTTGGATCGACCAGGTAGGGCAGCCCAGTTCTCGACCATCCGACGGCTGAGCGCGTTGCGCGCACCTGGTTGATCGACGCAGCGGTTCAGGCTGAGCGGATCGAGGTCAGAGCCCCGCCAAGCGCGCTCGCGATCGAACCCGGCGATATCATCTCGTTTGATGATGGGGCGGATGTCGCAGACTATTTCGTCGCGTCGACTGAAGAGGGCGCAGCGCGCGCATTGACCCTTTTGCGCGCGACCGACGGGGCCTTTGCGATTGTCAGCGGCGCCGCACCGGGAGCCGCAGCGCCGCCGCCCGGCCAGCCTACACGTCCCATCGGTGAAGTTCTTGATTTGCCGCTTCTCGCGGGTCAGTCAGAGCGGGGCGGTCCAATGCTCGCGGCGGCCGCAGCGCCCTGGCCGGGCGCCGTGCGCGTTGCGGCTGGCGAAACAAATGACGAGTGCGCACGTCTCGTTGCGCCTGCCGGCGTCGGAGAACTTGCATGGGACCTCTATCCGGGTCCCGTCGGGCGATGGGATCAGGGCAATGTCGTGCGCGTGCGCATGCATCATGGCGCGCTGTCGTCTGCCGAGCAGATCGAGGTTTTCGCTGGCGCGAACGCGCTCGCGGTAGAAGGCGCGGAAGGCTGGGAAATCGTGCAGTTCGAAACCGCCGCTCTGGTGGAAACCGGACTGTACGAAATCAGCGGTCTCCTGCGTGGCCAGCGCGGCAGCGACCCGGAAATGGGCGCGCCACGCCTGGCGGGCGCGCGCGTGGTCGTACTCGACGGGGCGCTGGAAACGTTCGCGCTGAATGAACATGAGCGTGGCGCGGCGCTGGAATGGCGTTTCGCTGGCGCCGGCGCATCTCTGACGGGCGATCAGGCCTATGTCGTCACGGCGAGCGATGCACGCATAGACGAGCGCCCGCTGTCGCCGGTGCATCTTCGGATGAAACGGTCTGCTGCAGGCGTTGCATTCACTTGGATTCGGCGCTCAAGGCTCGGCGGGGATGATTGGGACGCGGCGGAAATACCGCTCGGCGAAGATGTCGAGCGCTATCTGTTTCAGCTCCATTCCGGTGGCGAAATCGTGCTGTCGCGCGAAACCACCGCCGCCGAAACGTTTTTGACGCTCGCGGAAGAGGCGGCGCTGTTTGATGGCGCGCCTCTGTTTTCCTTTGATATTTCAGTGGCTCAACTGTCTGCGCGCTACGGCGCAGGCGCTGAGCGGCGCGCCGTCGTCTACGCCTGACACAGCTCGGCGCATTTCCGCGCTGCAAGCTTCTTTCTCGCGGCGCGTCCGCGTAAACTCGTTCAGAATCGCGCTTTTACTTCGGGCGAAGCCGGACGAGACGACGCCGTGACCGATCCCTACGCCGAGCTTGGCGTGGCGCGCGGGGCCTCCGCTGAGGAGATCCGACGCGCCTATCGCAAGCTGGCGAAAGACCTCCACCCAGATGCACGCCCCGGCGACGCCGAGGCCGAAGAGCGATTCAAGCGCGTGACGGCGGCGTTCAACTTGCTGTCCGACGCTGAAAAGCGCGCGCGCTTTGATCGCGGCGAAATCGATTCCGATGGCAATGAGCGCGGTCGGGGCAATGGTCGAGGCGCTGAAGGCGCGTACACGGACTTTGGCGATTTCTTTTCCGGCATGTTCAGCGGCGACAGCGGCCCGTTCCGAACAAAGGGCGTCGACACCCGCTATCGCCTCAGCGTCGGCTTCATCGAAGCCGCCTCCGGCGGGCGCAAGCGCGTCGTCATGGGTGACGGCAAAAGCCTCGATCTCGTCATTCCGGAGGGCGTGCGCACGGGCCAGGTCTTGCGACTGCGCGGACAGGGTCGGCCCGGCCGCGGCGGTGCGCCGGCAGGCGACGCGCTCGTCGAAATCACGGTTGAAGACCATCCCTTTTTTCGGCGCGAGGGAGATGACATTCGCTTGGAGCTGCCGATCACGCTGAACGAAGCTGTGCTGGGCGCCAAAGTGCGCGTGCCGACGCTGTCAGGGCCGGTGACCGTAACCGTTCCGAAATCGTCAAACACCGGCACGGTTCTGCGGTTGCGCGGCCGCGGCGTGAAAGGCGAGAAAGGGCGCGGCGATCAACTCGTGAAGCTGGTGGTGCACCTGCCTGAGCGAGCCGACCCGGAGCTGCAACGCTTTGCGGAGACTTGGCGTCCGGCGCGCGGTTATGATCCGCGCAAAAAGATGGACATTTGAGGCGATGGCGGGGCGGCGCCGTTCAGCTTTGGTTCAGCCCAGCGCCGTCATCTTGCGGGGCATGAAACGGCACCTGCATATCCTTTCGGCCTGCGCGGTCGTATTGAGCTTCACCGTCGCTTTGCAAGCGCCGGCAAGCGCTCAGAACGCATCGTCGCGCTCTGCTGAAACCGATGAGCGCTTTGTCGTCGCACAGCGCGTCATCAGCGCCCGCGACGCCGTGGCCGCCGCGCAGCGGCGCTATCCCGGCTCGCGTTATGTGGATACGTTCGCGGTCTACGCAAACGGACAAGTGCGCGAGCATGTGGTAGTGCTTGTGACCGCCGATGGGCGTCGCGCATTTGTTCGTGTGGACGCTGCCAATGGCGCCGTCATCGGCGAGTGCGCTTCTCGCCGGGCGTGCGGCGGATAAGGACGAAACATGCGCGTATTGCTCGTTGAAGACGATCCCGATCTCAGCCGACAGCTCGCCGCAGCGCTGGGCGATGCAGGTTACGCCGTCGATGCGGCTCTGGACGGCGAGGAGGGCCATTTTCTCGGCGAGTCGG
>JAUIEH010000066.1 GCA_030428405.1 Alphaproteobacteria bacterium | reverse complement strand
CGCAGGTGCCGCCATAGCGCGACTCTTCTGCGATCGCGGTGCGCACGCCGTGGCGCGCCGCCGCAAGCCGCGCGGCGCGCACGCCGCCCGAACCCGCGCCGATGACAAACAGCTCATAGTCGCGCTCTGCCACACGCCTCTCCATTTTCGTCCGGATCGGCGGCTGCCGACTTCATCGCAAACAAGCGCGAAGCACTCCGCGCTGCAAGGCCGATCAATCGATCGTTCTTAGCCTGTGATTCGGCGCGCCCAGAGCGGACGCCGCCAGCTGCACCCGGCACGCTGCGAGCCGCGAAAACCGTTGCGAATAAAAGGGAAATCAACCTTGCGCTCAGGTTGCAAAATAGGGCTCGCGCGCCCTGTCACATATCTGTTATATTAGCGTCATGAAACTGATACATTCTGCACTCGCAGTGGCGGCGGCTCTTGGCATTGCGCAGAGCGCTTCCGCCCAAATCGCACCTCCGGCGCCGGCCGTCGCGGCCCCCGCTCCGGCTCTCATCGACGCGGACAATCTCCGCTATCCCGAGATTGCTCGGTACAACGCCCAGGAAGGCGACTGCGTCCTTCGGCTTGAAATCGCGGCCAACGGCGAAGTCACCCGCGCGGAAGTCGCGAGCTGTTCGTCGCCGATGTTCGCCGCCGAAGCCCGCCGCTATGCGCGCTCGCTGCGCTATGCGCCGCCGGCGCAAGGCCAGGCGATCACGCATGACGTGCGTTTGCAGTGGCGGGAATCGACGGACTGGCAGAACAGCTAGATGCGGTTCAGAGAGCCTGGTCCGATGCGCCGGGCTCTCGCCGCTCCGCCTCGGGCGCGCACCACCCCATGCTGCGATAAGAACGCAGCATGGCGCGCTCGATCAGAGTTTGTGCGCTGACATGATCGGCGGCGATCTCCGGCATGGCCTCAGCGACCGCGCGCCCGTCATCAGTGCTGTAAAATTCGAGTAGCGCGAGGATTTCCTCTTCGCTCAAACGCTCGGCATAGCTGGCGCTGACATGGTCGAGAAAGCGCGGCACGGCGATCGACAGCTCGGCGAGATAGGCGGCCTCGAAGGCGTCGGCTTCGCGTTGCGTTATTTCCGGGCGGCACGATTCGACCATGGACCGTGCGCTGCGGGCGAGCTGCGCGGCATAGGCGCCAGGCTCGACCGCCGCGCCAGACCGCGCCAATAGACGCTCCGCCAGCGAAGTTCGCGCATTGTCTTCGCGCGCCGTACTGTGCGCGCCAATTCCGGCCGCGCACACCAACATTGCGGCGACCGCAACGCCTTCTGCAATCCGCATTCGCCCCCTCCGATCAGGCCGTCAGCACACGCGCGCCGCCGGCTTCGCCGACGATGACGACTTGGGTCAGTCCGATAAACAGACCGTGCTCGATTACGCCGGTGACGCCCTTGAGTTCGTCCGCCAGCGCGCCGGAATCACGAATGGCGCCCAGCGGACAATCGACGATGTAATGGCCGCCGTCGGTGATGAGAAGCTCTTCTTCGCGCTTGCGCAGCGTAAGTGCGCATTCAGCCGCATCGTGGCGGGCGAAAATATCCGCCATCCGCCGCATCGTTGTTTCGTGCCCGAACGGCTCGATCTCAACGGGCAGCGGGAACTTTCCCAGCCTTGAGACAAGCTTCGTTTCATCCACAACGACGATCAGGCCGGGACTCGCCTCAGCAACAAGTTTTTCGCGAAACAGGCAGGCGCCGCCGCCTTTGATCAGATTGAAGTCGCCGTCGACCTCGTCAGCGCCATCGACGGCGAGGTCGAGCGCGCCGGCCGCGTTGAGGGAAATCAGCGCGATGCCCGCCTTTTCCGCGCAGCGCTCCGTCGACTGAGAAGTCGCCACCCCGCGTATGCGCCAGCCATTCGCAGCCGCCGTCTCGCCCAGCATCGCCGTGAAGATGTCCGCTGTCGAACCCGAGCCCAACCCGATGGTCATGCCGTCGCGCACATGGTCGAGCGCAGCCTGCGCCGCAGCACGCTTTCCCGCGAGGCGCGGGTCGTCCGTAGGCGTCATGACGGAGCTCCCGCTCATTTCTTCTTCGCCGGTTGGGCGTCACGAAATTTTTTCGCCCAGCCTTCAATGTCGCGCTGACGACCGCGCGCAACCGCGAGCGCATCGTCTGGGACATCGCGCGTAATCACCGAACCTGAGCCCGTAAATGCGCCGGCGCCAATGCGTACAGGCGCCACCAAAGCGGTGTCGGAACCGATGAAAGCGCCCGCGCCTATAATGGTCTTGTGCTTGGCGAAGCCATCATAATTGCAGGTGATCGTGCCTGCGCCGATATTCGCCTTTTCGCCCACTTCCGCATCGCCGAGATAAGTGAGATGGGACGCCTTGGCGCCGGCCGCGAGCGTTGTGTTCTTCACTTCGACGAAATTGCCGATAAAGGCGCCGGGGCCGATGTCAGCGCCTGGACGCAAGCGCGCATAGGGGCCGACCGAGGCGCCCGCGCGCACATGCGCACCCTCGAGATGGCTGAACGCGCGAACCGTTGCACCCTCTTCGACGCGCACTCCGGCGCGAAACACGACATTCGGCTCGATCACGACATCGGCTCCGATTTCAGTGTCGTAAGAAAAATAGACTGTGCCGGGATCGATCATCGTGACGCCGTTGATCAGCGCCGCTTCTCTCGCGCGCGCCTGAAACAGCGCTTCGCACGCGGCCAGCTCGACACGGGAGTTCACGCCGAGAAAATCGTCGAATGCGCCGCGCACGACTTGTGCGCCCAGTCCCCTGTCGCGCGCGAGGCCGACAATGTCAGTCAGATAATATTCGCCCTTGGCGTTGTCGTTCTTCACCTCGCCGAGGAGTTCGAACATCAAGCGCGCCGGGCCCGCCATGACGCCCGAATTGCAAAGGCCGATCGCAAGTTCGTCGTCGGAGGCGTCCTTGGCCTCGACAATGCGTTCAAGCCCGCCATCAGCAGACGTCACCAGGCGGCCATAACCGCCGCCATCGGCGATCTCGAATCCGAGAACGGCGACGCTCGCTCCGGCGTCGACGGAGGCGAAAGCGTCCTGAAGCGTTTCAGCCGGCAACATTGGCGTGTCCGCATATAGGACGATCATCGCCCCGGTCTCATCCGCCATCGCCTCGCGCGCGGCCAAGACGGCGTGGCCGGTCCCGAGCGGCGGGTCCTGCAGCGCGGTTTCACATCCAAGCTCTTGAGCCAGTTCCGCGACATCGGGCGCGTGCTCGCCATAAACGACGACCACGCGTTCCACGCCGCACGCGCGCGCAGCCTCGACCGCCCAAGCGAGCATCGGCTTGCCGCCGACCTCGTGGAGCACTTTGGAACGCGCGGATTTCATCCGCGTGCCTTTCCCGGCCGCCAGGATGACGGCGCAACGCGACTGGGGCATAAGCGAATAGACCTAGCGCTGAACTGTATCGAGTCGGCGCATTGTTACCTGATCCGCCGCTTGCGCGGCCAGACTCGACTTTGGGGGCGGCCGTGGCGCGCGTACTGGACGGCTTCACCGTCATTTTCGACCTGGACGGGACGCTGATCGACACAGCGCCAGACCTGTTGCGCGCGCTGAATGAAGTCACGAGCGCTGACGGGTTTCCGCCCGCGTCCTTAGAAGATGTGCGCCACATGGTCGGCCGTGGCGCGCGCGCACTCCTGATGCGCGCTTATGCGCGCTCCGGCGCATCGTTTCCCGAGCCTGGTATCGACCGCCGTGTCGCCTTGTTTATTGAGCGCTACGCCGAAGACATCGCACGATCGAGCGCGCCGTTCGACGGCGCATGCGCGGCGATGGATCAGTTGTCGGACATGGGCGCGCGGCTGGTCATCGCCACCAACAAGCCCCAACGGCTCACCGATCAGTTGTTGGGCGTCCTGAAGTTAAGCGCGCGCTTCGCGAATGTCGTCGGCGCCGATGCGGCCCCGGTGCGCAAGCCGCACCCCTCCCACCTCGAAGCAGCGCTTGGCGAGGGTGCGCGCGAGCGCGCCGTCATGATCGGCGACAGCAGCGTGGACGTTGCGGCCGCTCGAAATTTCGGCGTGCCGGTGATCGTGATGAGCCATGGATATACCGAGACGCCGCCGGCGCTTCTGGGCGCCGACGGCGTGCTCGATCACTTCGAAGATTTGCCCGACGCCGTCATACGACTTGCGTCAGGCGCAAAGGTCAGCGCTGAGACGGCCGACGCACCTGATTAGCGTCGCTCTCAACGGCGCTGCGCGGCGGCAATCCGTTGACCATGTTGGAACGAACATCCGTGCGCGCTGAACGCATCGCAGGCAAAAAGCCAGCATCAACGAGCGCAATATTCACGTCGTATCCGCGTTCAAGCCAATAGGCTTCAATTTTCATTTTCAGTCTTTTGGCGCCGTCAAGCGTACACCAATCGCTGGGAGTCATGCCGTCCTCCGTAACAATCCGGGGCGGCCTGGGCCGGCCGTAAGACCTTGCAGGCAAACCTTGTGCCCATTCTGGGCGGAGACCCGCGGTGCGGATCTGAATTGAGGCCGTGCTCTCAAGATCCGTTCCGCTGTGTTCGTGCGGATCGAAATGCTTGCTGCTCGCCAATGCGACGTAGAGGCGTTCCACGCGAGCTCATGCCCGGATTAGAACTTTTTCCCATCTCTCAACCCATCAGCGGCGCTTTTTGAAACACGCGCCTAATTTCAACGACCCTCGCCACATGAAGATGTGGCCGTGGCGCCGAAACCACAAGTCAACAACCTGACGCCGCTGTCGACTTATTTACGGATTGGAAACCCTAATTTGGGGGATGGCGTTGGGACCGTCAGCGCTCAAACGCGCGCGGCCTCAGGCGTTGAATTAGTAGCGCGCGGCCGGTCAAAAACAACTCATTCCGCACAAAGGCGGAGCCGAACGCGTTGCGGGCGGCCCCGCCGGACCGCCCGCAAGTAAAACAGCGCAAAACAAATTTGAGTCTAGCGACGACCGCTCGACTTCGCAGTCGTACGACGCTTGGCCGTCGACTTCGCGCGAGTTGTTTTCGCTTTGCTGGAAGACTTGGCGGCTGCGCGCGCAGGCTTGGCCGCTTCGGCCGGCTTGCGTCCCAGTCCGATCTTCTTGGCGAGCTTGGAGCGCGCTTCAGCATAGTTCGGCGCGACCATCGGATAATCGGCCGGGAGGTTCCACTTCCGACGATATTCTTCCGGCGTCATATTGAAATGCGTGCGCAGATAGCGCTTCAGCATTTTCAACTTCGCGCCGTCTTCCAGACAAATGACATAGTCCGGGGTGACGGAACGCTTGATGGGCACGGCGGGCTTTTGCGGCTCTTGCTGAACAGGTTCGGCCATTTGACTGGCGAGCGCAGAGTGCACGCTCGAGATCAGGTCAGGGACCTGGCCCGCGCCAATCGAATTGTTACCAACATATGAAGCAACAATTTCCGTCGTTCTTTCGATTATTTCCAGGTTCCGCTGCATTTCTTTTGCCTTGTTTGAATTTGGTCGGTTCTTACTCGTGCCCCCGCTACTGTTTACAAGAAGTGAACGGGACAAGAATTAAAGGGAGGAGCAAGTACCAATCCAGTAAATATGCATTTACAACCGACCGATGCAATGCCCTAAAACACGGTGGGATTATCGCGCCTCAACCGTCGTGGGAACAAAACATGTTCCGATTGACCGCACTAGCTCGCCGAATGATTGGGAATCGATATCCTGCAAACTAAAGTTTAGTAGTCGCAATTTATCTTGCATAACCGTACGCACTCGCCGCTTGCGTCGCTCGGACCGGCGCCCTATTGGTGTTCGCCGATCCGGCCTGAAAACACGCGCTCGCTCCGCGAGACGTCAGTGACCTCAAGGCCATCGGGCGGTTAGCTCAGCGGGAGAGCACCTCGTTCACACCGAGGGGGTCGGCGGTTCGATCCCGCCACCGCCCACCATTTTCCGATTTAGTTTCAGAGAGTTACGGGGCGTCAAGAAGTTCACGGTAAGGCTAAACGGCTCCGCGGTAATGACGCGGTAAGGATAGGGCTTACCATGACCCAGGTTCGACTGTCGGATGCGTGGCTCCGCGCGTCCCAAAATCCAGGCACATTTTCGGACGCGCTCGTCCCAACGCTCAAAGTCCGAGTCGGCAAATCCGGCATGAAAACGTTCACCGCCGTGTGCTGGCGCGACGGCGGTCCGGCGCGAAAAACCTTCGGTCGCTTCCCGCAGCTTTCACTTGCCGAAGCGCGCCGACGCGCCGACGCCTTTGGGCGCGCCGCGCTATGTCCAGACACCAATGAAGAGGCCCGCCCGCCTATCCAGGATTCCGTTGTCGGCGCCGATCTGCCGGTAACCGCTCTATTTGAAGACTATGTCGAGCAAATGCGGCGCAAGGGGCAACCCTCAGCCGATGACTATGAGACGGCCTTCTATGACAGCGACCGTTCGTTCGTCACGTTTCTGGTGCGCCGGTACGGGCGCGTTCCCGCCGCCTGTGCGGTAACGACCGAAGACGCCGCAGCCTGGCTGCGCGAGAGGCAGAAGACAGCCGCCTTTCATGCGCACTACTTGCGAGGCCATTTGCACGCAGCGTTTCAATGGGGCCTGCGCCAACGCCACAGCTTTACAAACGAAGGGCGTGATTACGGGCTTCAGCTCAATCCGATAGCCGCGATACCCACCGGCCAAAAGGCTGGGGCAAGAGACCGTGTGCTGTCGATCGAAGAATTGCAGAAACTTTGGCGTGCGTTCCTACCGACAAACACGGCGCATCGCGTGCTCAAGCTGATCATCGCCATGGGCGGATTGCGCGTGACCGAGATTAGCGAGTCTCAACTCTCATGGTGGGGTTCGGCCTCGCTGGTGTTGCCAAAGACGAAAAACAACCGCGCTCACGAAACGCCTATCACCGCAACGGCGCGGCCTGTTCTTGATCTTTCTCGTCAACTCACATCACCGGGATCGATTTATCTCTTCGCCAACGGGCGTACTCCTCAGACGCCGATCACGCGCAATGGTGTTACTCGTTCAACGAAGGGGCTCATAGCACGGCTCGAACTTGATCACTGGACGCCTCGCGATCTCCGCCGAACGATGAAGACGCACCTCATTGAGCGCGGCGTTGACGAGCGCTGGCTCGATGTCTGGCACAATCATGGTCAAAACGCTGATGTGGCGCGAAAACACTACATTCGAGCGGAGTACGCTGACGTGAAGCGTAATGTGGCCGCAGCGATCGACTCTTTTGTCGAGCAAGAAATCGCTCCGACGGGGTCGTGACCTAGCTCTATCGCCTTTACTCCACACCGCGACCCGCATCGGAGTAGGTTTGGATCGGCAGCGCAGCGGTCCACTGGTTCAAATCGGAAGCTCTCCAACGCAAGCTGACGGCGCCGTCTTTAACGGGCGGCGGCAAGCTCGCGCGAGCGGACAGCGGCTCGCCCTCTGAGAAGGGCGAAGGCGCGGTGTTCTCAGGTGCAATCGTGTGCCTGGCTCATGTATCAAAACCTCGGCATTTAGAGTGCATCTTCCGAGGTTTCGTTACATGTCCATTGACGGAGGCACCAGCCTTCGACCGCTTATTCCGCTACGGAACGGAGCGGCCGGGTTCGGGCACGTCGAGCAGTCGGCGTGAAACGCGATCCATATGCTCAAACAATACCGTGATCGGATCAAGCGGCAGCTCCATCGTTCCGAACGATAAGTATCTTAATGAGTGGTCGCGAAACTGAGGAGAAATCAACGCTAAATGCCTGCTCACATCGTCCGTGGAAACCAGGTTGGCGCCTTCGGCGTCTCTCATTGCACGTACAAGATCGTGACCAATGGCTCGCAAATCTCGGTCGCTCCAGCCATGAGCCGCCAAGAATGCTTTGAACGAAAGCTCATAGGCAAAACCAACGTTAACGAGCACCGCCGGCGTGAGATCTGGCGCGTGGCCAACCCGCATCGCGGTTGATGTACACTGGGCTGTCAGCGCGAAGCCCAAAGCTTGAGCGAGTAGCGCGCGTGCATTTTCTGGAAGGCCGTCGATAGCAGGATCGCCCGAGCGCCTCATACAGCGTCTCGCGACAGACCCAGACCGTGAGCGATATCACCGCGCGTGTTTGAATTACTTAAGGGTCCGGACAAGATCGAGAGATTTCGCGCGCTGTGCGCGATGAGTGCGCCGCATCGGGTCGGTTGATCCTGTTCCGCCATTTCCGGCCCAAATGCATCAGCGCCGTCGACCAGAACAGCATCAATGCCGCGTCTGATGGCCTCTGCGCTATCCAGGATGCTCTCTCTGTCGGAAGGTTTTGGTGTCTCACTCAGTGCCGACGTCGCAACGTCTTGCAGCTCGTGGCAGAGTTGTGCGTGGAGGGCCTCGACCACGGACTGCTGTGCGAGTTCACGCTCACGCGCTCTACGTTTGAATCCGAACATGGCTCGACAATATCCCGGATCATGACAAGTGGTGCCCCAATCTGACAAAAATCAGTGAATCTCGGGTTCACGGCCGCTCCTGCGGAATGTGGCTATAGGTCTGTTCCGGCAATTCGTCGATCCAACGTTGAATTTCTGAGGCGCGCCAGCGCACGCTCGTCGGTCCGTCCTTGCGCGGCGGCGGAAACCCGCCTGCGCGGACCTTTCGCCACAGAGTCGTACGACTTCGATAGCCGGTCAGCGCCAGTACTTCGTCTACTGTCAACAATTTGTCGACTTGCATCGATTCAGCACTCATCGCCACTCTCCCTTGCTTTCCGTGCACGCTTGAAATCGCGATCTCCGGCGAGGAACGTGCGCACGATCGAGGGCACGAGATCGGCGGGCTGTGCGGTCGCGCCGTAGGTTTGCTCATAGAGCTTGGCGTAGAGTTCCAAGTCCGCGTGATCTTGCGGTGGAAAGCTCGCCGTGATCTTGACCGGTGTTCGGTCGGGCATCTTTTCAAGCTTCATCTCTCCCCTCCTAGTCTTGATACGGACGCAGTGCGAGATCGCGGTGGACGATCACGTTGAGGCGCGCGCCGGGTCTGATGGTGATGGTCGGCTGGATGGCGAGCGCACGATTGACGATGCGCTGGCCGGCCTGATTGCCGGCGCCTTGCGCGGACTCGCGCAGCGCTTCGACGAGACTGCTTTCATCATCAAAGGTAAGTTCGGTTCCCACACCCAAGAGCGTCGATAGCATGACGCCCTGCAACAGCCGCCAGGTGTGATAGTCGACATCATCCTCAAGACCGGCATAGCCCGACGCATCTGTGGCGGGCAGATTGTCCAGCGCCATAGAAGAGCCGTCGGGGAATATGATCCGCCGCCACGCCAGGAGAGCCCGTGACTGACCGAATGCGATCACGCTGTCATAAACACCGATGAGGCGCGCGCCTTGGGGGATAAGCAGATAGCGCCCGGTGACTGTGTCGTAGACGTTCTGCGTCACCTGAGCGATGACCGTTCCTGGAAGATCAGAATTGACGCCGGTGACGAGGCTCGCCGGGATCACAGCGCCGGCCATCACCTGGTATGGCGAGGCCGCGTCCTGAAGCCGATGGCCGTTGATGACGTCAGTATCGACATCGCGGTCGAGAAAAGCTTCGCCGCGGGTCGGCGCATATGGATCGCCCGCCGCGCCCACTTCGGTGAACGCCTCGGCTCCAATGGGATAGGCGAAGGGCGAGGCGAGCGCATTCAAGCCGGGTTCGGACCGTGATTCTAAGTGATCCGCGCCGCCCTCATTCACCAGTTGAAAAAACACGCCCGACGTGCGCGCCGACTCAGCAAGCTGTGCGGCGCGCAAGCGCGCTTCGCGTTCGGCGTCGAGTTCCGCGTTCGGACGGAACGGCGTCGAATTCGTGACCGGCGGCGCATAAGACGTAAGGCCGGCGT
>JAUIEH010000560.1 GCA_030428405.1 Alphaproteobacteria bacterium | reverse complement strand
CGACTGGGGCAATCTGCGACGCCTGCACCGCGCGCCGCGCGAAAAAGCAGCCGTCATGGTCCTGACGCTGACGCTCACCGTCGCCGTCGACCTGATAACTGCGGTGGCGGTCGGGCTGATCGCTGCGGGCTTCGTCACAGCGCGCCAGCGTGAGCGCGAAGAACTGGACCGCATCACGGAAGTAGGACCGGACACGGATGAACTGAGTGCAGACGAACGCGCGCTGCTCAATGCCGCGGCGGCGGCGCCTTACATCTTGCGACTGACGGGATCGTTCTCGTTTGCGTCAGCGCGCGAGATGCAGCGCCGCGCCATCTCAGACGCCGGACCTCTCCTCCTGGATCTGACCGGCCTTGGTCACGCCGATCTCAGCGCCGCGCTCGCCATCGAGGAAATCATCGCCACAGCCGCAGCGCGCAACCAGTCCGTATTCGTCGCGATGCGGACGGAATCATCCCCAGCCCTGGCGCGCCTCGGCGTTCTTGACCGCGTTGCGGAGGAACGCCGGTTCGACAATCGCGCCGATGCGCTGCGCGCGCTTCTCGCCGCACAAGCCGACCCGTCTCAGCGCTGACTGTCGCGCACGATGTCGGAGCCGAACGGAATGTCATCGAGCGAGATGACGCCCGAAGCGATGATGGCGAACACGATTAGGAAAATCACCGCTGAAATCAGCGTGGTGATGACCAGCTTGCGAGGCAGTTTCGCATCCACGGGCGCGCCGAGTTCGGTGCCCTGCGTGTATTCGCCATCCTCGACCTGATTGCGCACGCCGAACGGCAGGACCGCGAACAAGGTCATCCACCAGATCATCACATAGACCATAATCCCGGTGAACCAGTTCATGGCGCTTGCTCCTCCGTGTCGCGAACGATGCGCTCAAGCGCTGCGAAATCAAACACGCGCTCATCGGCGAGATGCGACGGACGCACCGTGGAGAGCGCCTGAAACATTATGTTGCGCCGGCCGGGCGACTTGCGTTCCCACTCGTCGAGCACCGTCTTCATCGCCTGACGCTGCAGCCCGTCCTGAGAGCCGCAGAGATTGCACGCGATGATCGGAAACTTCATCGCCTCGGCGAAACGGGCGATGTCATCTTCCGCGCACGTCAGAAGCGGGCGCAAGACGAAGAGATCGCCTTCGTCATTAAGGAGCTTGGGCGGCATCGCCGCCAGCCGGCCGCCGTGAAACAGGTTCATCATGAAGGTCTCGAGCGCGTCATCGCGGTGATGCCCGAGCACGATCGCCTCGCAGCCCTCCTCGCGCGCGACGCGGTAGAGAATGCCGCGCCTGAGCCTTGAACAAAGCGAGCAATAAGTTCGCCCTTCCGGCACTTTGTCGGTGACGATGGAATAGGTGTCCTCGGTGATGATGCGATGGCGCACGCCGAGGCGTTCGAGGAAGTCCGGCAGGATGTGCTTGGGAAAGCCCGGCTGGCCCTGATCGAGATTGCACGCGATCAGCTCGACCGGCAGCTCGCCCTTGGCCTGGATGTCGAGCAGCGCGGCCAGAAGCGTGTAGCTGTCCTTGCCGCCGGACAGGCAGACCAGCCATTTCGCCGGCCGCACACCCTGCGCCTTTGGCGCGAGCCCATAGCGCGCAATCACGTCGATCGCATTGCGCACGATACGTTTGCGCAGCTTCTTGAACGTCAGGCTCGCAGGCGCATCCGCGAACAAGACATGCGCAGGCGCGCGCCCTTCGGTCTCGATATCGGTCTCGTCATAGGCCATGGCGAAGGCATTGAACGCCCGGCGCTCAAAGGCAAGCCCGCAATTGCGCGCGCCTCCGAAAGACAATCATTTAGAT
>JAUIEH010000559.1 GCA_030428405.1 Alphaproteobacteria bacterium | reverse complement strand
GCGCCATGAACAAAGCGACCAAGATGAAGCCGCGTCCGACCCAGCGATGAACGCCCGGCGCGCGGCTTCGCATCTGCGGAATGAGCTGAACAAGTCCGGCTGTCGTCACGGCTGCGGCTAAAAGCACATGCAGCGCGAACATCACATTGCCGGCCGCATCGCCCTCGATATGGCCGTCGATGATGGGGCGATCGTTCCAGCCGGCGAAATCGCCTGCGATGGTGCGCCCGCCATAATAGACGAGAATGAAATAGACGAAGCTCAGCTGGCCGGTCGCGGCGGCGAGGAACCAGATGACGCCGGCGCCGCGCAGCGCGCGCTCAGCGGTTGGGCCGCCCTTGGCGCGTTTCGAAATTGCGATGTTCATGCATGTCTCCGCTTCGACCGGGCGCGCTGTTGGCGCGTCTCCTGTCGCTGCGGAATGGGCGAACATGTCGGCCTTGGTCTTGCCGATTTGGAAATCGGCGCACGATTTTTGCGAACATCAACAGCGTCGCGCCCGGCTGTTGGCGGGCCTATACTGCTTCACAAAGAAATGTGCGGTGACGACATGGCGGTGACGGAAACCAGCGCCAATTTCGGCGCGCCGGCGATTATCGCGCGGGCAGCGAAACTGACCGGCGCGCTGTCGCGCTCTGCGCCGCCGACGCCGTCTGTCGGGCTCTGTTGGGCTTTGTTCGCGACGTCAGCGTTCTGCTTCGTCATTTCGTCGTCCTTCGGAGGCGCACTGGGTCCGGCCGCAACGCCTGTCGCGGCGTTCGGCGCGGCCGCCTGCGGCTGGTCCTGGCTGTTCGCCCGCGCATTATTCCGAGCGCGCGAGGATATGGGCGTCTGGCCGATCATCATGGTCGCCGCGCTCGCTGCGGCGGCGGCCGTCATTACGTTTGTCGACGCATTCGCGCCGGGGTTGGAAGCGTCGAGCCCTGCGCTGCGCATCATCGACAACGGCCAGAAACTGCTCGGCTCCGCCGCGCTCCTCTTGGCGATGTCAGAGGCTCTGCAAGGCTATTCGAACGCCTTGCCACGGCGCGAGAATCGCTTGCGCGCCTTTTTCATCGCCAGCTACGCCGCCATGGTCGCGATCGCCGTTCTATGGGCGAACCAGTCGGCCGAGGGCACGCTGGCGGCGCGGTGGAGCGACGTCGTGAAGATCGTCTGCGCCTCGGCGGCATTGATCGGCGCCACCGCCGCCATGCGCTATCGCACGGGCCATCCGCTCAAGCGCGCGGCGCCCTCCGGGCGCGTGTCACGCCGCGCGGCGACGGCGGATGACCACGCGCTGTCCACGAAGATCATGCAAGCGCTGACGCGCGACGATTTGTTCTCGACGCCGGATCTTTCAGTCGCTCAGCTCGCCCGGCGCCTGAACGCGCCCGAATACAAGGTGACGCAAGCCATCACCGGCGCGCTTGGCGCGCGTAATTTCAACCAGCTCGTCAATACCTTGCGCATCGAGCGCGCCAAGCAAATGCTCGCTAATCCCGCCATGGCCGACCAGTCCATCTTCGCGATCGCCCTGGATTGCGGCTTCGGCTCGATCGGACCGTTCAACCGCGCCTTCAAGCAGAAGACGGGTTCGACGCCGAGCGCATATCGCGCGTCAGAGCGGCGCTCCTAGCCAGACTGCGCGTTCCAGAGTCCAAGCTGACATATTGACACCATCAGCACGACGGCGATTCTTCTCCCTCTGGGAGGGAGCGTAAGTATGCTTATTATCGGCCCCGTTGGCCTCATCGTGCTGATCCTCATCATCGTCGCCGTTTCTCAATCGGGCAAAAAATCGAGAGATCAGGAAACCGAAGTCCGCGCCG
>JAUIEH010000065.1 GCA_030428405.1 Alphaproteobacteria bacterium | reverse complement strand
CTGGCTCGCTGTTCCTTCAGGCGCGCTCGGTTTCATCGCGGTTTTGACCGGATGGATCACGGCGGAAGTCGGCCGCCAGCCATGGACCATATACGGTCAGTTGACGACTGCCGACAGCGTTGCGCCGGTTTCGGCCGGACAAGTCGCGGTCTCGCTCCTGGTGTTCATGGTCGTCTACGCCATCGTGTTCACCGCCGGCGTCGTCTACATGGCGCGCATTGCAACGCGCGGCTTCGGCGATGATCCGACCGAGCCGCCGACGGATAAGCGCCGTGCGCCGGGCAGTCCGTTGGCCTCCGTCGATGATCCGGCTGAAACGCCGGACGACATCGTCGCGGCGGAATAGGGAGATCGCCATGGACCTTCCTCTCATCTGGGCGTTTCTGATCGCCGTCGCCGTGATGATGTATGTGCTGCTCGACGGTATGGATCTCGGCGTCGGCATGTTGAGCGCGCTCGCATCGAGCGATGAAGAGCGCAATATGATGACGGCGACGATCGAGCCGGTTTGGGACGGCAACGAAACCTGGCTGGTGCTCGGCGGCGGCGGCTTGTTCGCGGCCTTTCCGCTGGCCTACGCCGTCATCATGCCGGCTGTTTATCTGCCGGTTCTGGTCATGCTCGCCGCACTGATTTTTCGCGGCGTGGCGTTTGAGTTTCGCCACAAGGCCGTGCGCAGGCCGACGCGTTTGTTCTGGAACGGAGCATTTTATTTTGGCTCACTAACGGCGGCGTTCAGCCAGGGCGTCATCCTTGGCGCTTTCGTTGCGGGCTTTGAAACGGACGGGCGCAGTTTCTCCGGCGGCGCGCTCGACTGGCTGTCGCCGTTTTCGCTCTTGACCGGCGTTTCGGTCGTCGCCGGCTATGTGCTTCTCGGCGCTTGCTGGCTGATCCTGAAAACCGAAGGGGAGCTGCAGGCCAAAGCGCGACGCTATGGTCTGATTGCGCTGGCGGCGGTCTCAGTCTGTTTCGCGCTTGTCAGTCTGGCGACTTTGTCCGTGGACCCGCGCGTAACGGAACGCTGGGGCGTGTCGATGACGACGCTCGATCTCGCGCGGCTTTTGCCGCTGAGCCCCGTGCCGCTGGCCGGTCTGCTTCTGAGCGCCTGGCTCGCGCGCGACATTTCGCGCATTGGGACGGCCAAGGCGGGTCCGGATTGGCGGCCTTATCTGCTCACCGTTGGCGTTTTCCTCTCGGGCTATGTCGGTCTCGGCGTCAGCCTGTTTCCGTGGCTCGTGCCGTTTTCCTTCGACATCTGGGAGACGGCGGCGCGCGACAATGCGCTCGGTCTGATGCTTGTGGGCGCTGGCGTGATGTTGCCGATAATTCTGCTGTATACGGCTTATGTCTATCGCCTGTTCTGGGGCAAGGTTAAACCGGGCGACGGCTATCATGGCTGACCGGTTTCTCGCGCCCGCTCCGCCGCCAGACGAGACAGCGCCTGCTCAGCCCTTGTGGCGCAAGCTCGCCTGGTTTGCGGGCCTCGCGGCTGTGAGCGGCTTGTGCGTCGCCATCGCAGCCTATGCCTTGCGCGCCGTGTTGTTCGTCGGCTGAAGCGCGTCCAGGTCCGATATATTCTGAAACTCTCACTTGGCCGAGTCGTTTTTTCAATGCGCGCCGTGCAGCGCCATGGCGCGCAATCGCGCGCGCAATGACCGGGGACTGACGATGACAGACGCGGACCGTTCAGTGGTTCGCCGCGTTCTCGATGTGTGCGCTCGCGATCCAGAAGCTGCGCGATCTCGAGAGCTTCTCGACGATGTTCCTGCGCTACGATTTGCTGGGACGTCGCTTTGTTCCGTATACATATCTATATCCAATCGGGGAGGCTCTGGCGGGCGTCTTGATGATTGCCGGCGGCGTGTTCGGTCTGATCGGCGCGCCCATCGCGCTCTTCATCGGAACGATCGGCGCGGCATCCGTTTTCAATGCGGTCTACATCCAAAAGCGCGAGCTCAAATGCGCGTGTATGGGCGGCGATTCCAACGTGCCGCTCGGCGCAATTTCGCTTGCGGAAAATCTCGTAATGGCGGCGATGGGCGTTTGGATGCTGACGCCGTAACGCGTCTCGGCGTTCGTCCGTCGCGGCACGCTTCAAGTTGGCGAGATGCGGCGCTAGTTTCGCGCCTCGCGAAAGGGGAGCGCCATGCGGCTAGTCATAGGAACCAAGCATTCATCCAGCTGGTCGCTACGGCCCTGGCTGGTGTTGAAAGCGTTTGGAATTGAGTTCGAGGAGGACAAGGTCCTGCTCGACCGGCCCGAGACACGCGCAGAAATCGCGAAGCGCTCGCCGTCGGGAAAAGTCCCCTGCCTGATCGATGGCGACGAAGTCGTCTGGGACAGCCTGGCCATTATCGAACATGTCGCGGAGCGCCATCCCGATAGCGCGATCTGGCCGCGCGAGCCTGCAGCGCGCAGCCGGGCGCGCGCGGTTTCAGCGGAGATGCATTCCGGTTTCGCCGAGTTGCGCGCGCTCTGGCCGATGGCGTTCGCTGCGCAGAAGCTCGCCGGGCCCCGCTCGCCGGAACTGGAAAGCGATCTCGCGCGCATAGAGGAAATCTGGGCGGAAACGCGAAAGTCCTATGGCGCCGGCGGCGACTATTTGTTCGGCGCGTTCAGCGCGGCGGACGCCATGTTCGCGCCCGTCGCGTATCGCTTTCGCACTTATGGCCATGCGCCCGCAAAGCGCGACGCGAAGGCTTATCTCGCAACTTTGCTCGCACACCCGGCGATGGCGGAGTGGGGCGAGGCGGCGCAGGCCGAACTCGACGCTGCAACGGCTTAAGGCTCGGCAGGCGCCTCAGTCGTCCTTGTCTTCGCGTGCAAGCCAGGGCGGCACGCCCTCGTCAATGGCGGCGAGGCGCATATAGGCTGGTTCCGGTCCCGTGCGACCGCCAATATGACGTGCAAGGAAGAGTTCAATCTCGCGCATGGCGCGGGCCTCGTGCTGAGAGGCCCAATAGCTGTGGCCGACGCCTTCGACAGAGATGTAGCGGACCTCGCGCCCGGCCGCACGAAGCGCATTCTGCATCAGGACCGACTGGCTCGCTGGGACGATGTCGTCGGTCTCGCCGTGGATCAGGAGCACTGGAATCGTGATATTGGCCGCATGTCGGCTCGGCGAAGCAGCGCGCAGGCGCTCGCGGTCGGCGTTGGGTCGGCCGATGACCTCCTGCCAATAGGCGTATTCTTCTGACGCGTTGCCATGTGTGGAGCGCTGCCATTCCAAGAACTCTTCCAGGCCATAGGCGCCAGCCAGGCCGATGGCGCATTGATAGCGCTCCGGCGTGAATGCTGCGCCGGCAAGGGCCGCATAGCCGCCGAAGCTTGCGCCGAATATGCAGATGCGCTCGGCGTCGACCCGGCCCAGATTGATGAGATGCTGTACGCCGTCGGTGATGTCGTTCTGCACCAGCCCGCCCCATTCGCGCCGCCCGGCATGCATGAACGACATGCCGTACCCTGACGAACCGCGGAAATTGGGCTGCAGCACGGCATAGCCGCGCGAGGCGAGGAACTGCGCGTAAAGGTCGAAGCCGAGCTGGTCGCGCACTTCCGGACCGCCATGAGGCATCACCACGAGCGGCGGCGGAGAGCCGGCGGGCGCGTCCGGCAGCGTCAGGTAAGCAGTGATGGAAGCGCCGTCGCGCGCTGGATAGCGTACGACTTCAACTTGTGCGCCGAATTCTGCGAGCGCGGGATTGATGTCGGCGATGCGGGTGACGCGCGCGTCCTCGACGTCATAGAGATTGTAGGAGCCGGCGTCCTGTGGGCTGGTGACGTGGAGGAGCAGGCGCGTGCCCGCTTCATTGGAGCCGCGCACGCGAATATTGGCCTGGGGACCGAAAAAGCCGTCAAGCCCGTCGAAATGAGCGGCGAGTTCGGGGTCGACGAAGTCATATTCGAGCCGGTCATCGACAAACGCCGCGCCGAGATAGCGGCCCGACTCCGAGTGGATCAGGGCGGACTGGATATCCACGCGCGGATGCGTGGCGATCGGCGCACCGAAGGCCTCACTATCCACATTATACATATATACGCCCGCGCGTTGCGCGTCGTTCGGTCGAGCGATGGCGTAGACTTCGCCGGGATTGTCGCCGGCGGCGACGGGCCAGAATTCGCGCCGGTCGCGCTCGCGCACGGTCATGAGATGCGACCAGCGCGAGGAGCCGCGTCGGCGCGAATAATAGCGCAATAGCGACACGTTGCGGTTCGTGTCGATGCGCAGGACTGGCACGCCATCGCTGTCGGTGACCCAGCCGAGCGTGCGCGTGCGCCCGCGTTCAATGCGCTCGGCGGCTCCGGTATAAATATTGACCCGGAACAGATCGACATCGTCGCCGCGCACGCCGGGCATGAGCACGTGCTGCGGGTCGTTGCGCAATATATCCGTCAGTGAACCAATATTGCGATCGCGCGCGGATGAGCGCCGGCCGTCATTGTCGACGCCGTCAAAAAGCGTGACCATGTTCGTGCCGTCACGGTCGAAGGCGATGGTGCGGAACTGCTGCTCGATATAGGCGTGATAAGTCGTGTACCGAATATGTAGTCCGTCATAGACATTGACGAGCAGCCGCTCGTCGCTCGCCCAGGCGACCCATTGAAACCAGACGCTGTCGATACCGATGCCTACCGGCGCGACATCCAGCGCTTCGGAGTCAAAGACTGCGAGGACTCGCTGATTATCGACCAGCGTCACGGCCGTGAAATAGCGCCCGCTCGGCGAGAGGTTCACATTGGTTACGCTGGGTGGGGCGATGAAGTCCTCGATCGGTCGCAGCTGGCCTTGCGCAGCGGCGCCCATGGTCAGGGCTGCGCCCAGCGCTGCCCCGGCAATCGCTTTCATCATCGCGGCTTCCCCCTGGATGGCGCCGGATTTCCGGTGCAATCCTAGCGGGCGTCCGGGAAATTGCACTCCTCAGGTGCAGATTTGCCGCAGCTTCAGCCTGCCTCTCAGGGTCGACTGAGAGAAATCAGGCCGGTTCGTCTTGCGCCGTTGACGGACGAAAGGCCAGAGCGACGCCGTTATTGCAATAGCGCAAGCCGGTCGGCGGCGGGCCGTCTTCGAAGACGTGGCCATGGTGGCCGCCGCAGCGCGAGCAGTGATATTCCAGGCGCGGATACCAGAGCCGATAATCCGTATTGAAGCCGAAACGGTTTTCCGCGATCGGCTCCCAGAAGCTGGGCCAGCCGGTGCCGGAGTCGAACTTTGCCTCAGAGCTGAATAGGTCGAGGTCACAGCCGGCGCAGTGATAGACGCCATCGCGATGCTCGTCGGCGAGCGGGCTCGTGAAGGCGCGCTCCGTGCCTTCTTCGCGCATGACGCGATATTGCACGGGCGTCAGACGCTCGCGCCATTCCTCATTGCTCAGCGCGGCCCAGTCGGTCGTGTCGGCGTCCGGCAGGGGCTCGGCGCGCTGCGCATTCGCGACGTCGGAAGGCAGTGGCCGGAAGGTCCGGTACGCGAACCAGCCGCCAAAGCTGGCGAGGGCGAGGCCGCCTGTCAAAAGCACTCGGCGATTCATGGCGAGGTCACGCTCCTGTGTGATGACTGGGCCCTAACTTAGGCCGGCGGAGGCGTGAGCTGGAATCACGTCCGCTCACACTCACGCGATGGCCATCTGAACCAGCACCGGAGCGAGGCCGAGCGTCAGCACGAAGGCCAGGCCCGCCTCGCGGTTAAACTTGAACCAGAACAGACTTGATGCGGACTCGGACGGTTTCAGCCGTATGACCTGAACGCTGAGCAAGGCGGCGAACGCTGCGATCGCGATGAGCGCGGCGAACACGGCGGCCCTGCCGACGATCGGCCCGCTGATGGCGTAGGCGAAGATCACGCTGAGGAAGCACGCATAGCCGACCAGTCCAATGCAGAGCGCATATGAGACCGCGATCGCAATTCGCGAAGCCCGGCCAAAAAAGCGTGCGGTCGACTTCACGCCGATCAACGCATCGTCCTCGACATCCTGAAGCGCGTAGATCGTGTCATAGCCGAACGTCCAGACGGCGAGGCCTGCAAACAGGAAATAGGCGTTGAAGTGAAGCGCGTGCGCCGCGGCGGCGTATCCGACCAGCGCGCCCCAGTTGAAGGTGAGGCCGAGCCAAGCCTGCGGAAACCAGGTGATGCGTTTCATGAAGGGGTAGGCGGCGACCAGCGGAATGGCGAGCAGAGCGACGAGTTGCGCCGGCCGCGGCAGCGACAGCAAGACGCCGAGGCCGACGCCGCATTGCGCGAACAAGAACAGCCAAGCGTTGCGCAGGCTGACCGTGCCAGCCGGAAGCGGCCGCTGTGCGGTTCGCGCGACCTGGGCGTCGAGTTCGCGATCGACGATGTCGTTATAAGTGCAGCCCGCGCCTCGCATCGCGACGGCGCCGAGGCCAAGCAGAAAGATGTAGGCGAACTCAGCTTGCGACCACGCGCCGTTGAGATTGGCGAGCGTCAGACCTGCCCAGCAGGGTATCGCGAGCAGCCAGAAACCTGCCGGCCGGTCATAGCGCGCAAGGCGCAGGAAAGGGCGCAGCGCTTCGGGCGCGCGTGCGACCCAGCTTCGCTCAACAGTGTCTTGGACCGGACGATCAGGCGCGTGCGACATGGCCGGCACGATGGCGGGCGGCGGCGATGGGGTCAATTTGCGTTCGGACGCGCTCGCGCGCTTCTTGTCTCGTTGGGACGAGACCATACGTCAGGTTCGCACCGGCGGCTGGTCGCCCGGGGCTTGTCTCGCCGGGCGAGGCGACCTAACCGTCGCGAACCCGCCTCTCCGGCGGCGCGTATTGAGGAGCCCGCCTTATGTCCTCCGCCGGCCTCAGCGATCCGACACCTGTTGAATCGCGCGCCGATCTGGCGCGCTGGATTGAGGACGGCTGCAAGCCGGCCGATCAGTGGCGCATCGGAACGGAGCACGAGAAATTCGGCTTCAGGCTCTCGGACGGCGCGCCGCTTCCTTATGAGGACGAAGGGCCCAGCGTCAGAAAAGTACTCGAAGGCATGGCGGCTGAGTTCGGCTGGGAGCCGATGCTCGAGAACGACAAGCCGGTCGGTCTTCGCCGCAACGGCGCTTCGATTGCGCTTGAGCCAGGCGGGCAGTTCGAGCTTTCCGGCGCGCCCCTGGAGCATCTCCATCAGACTTGCGCGGAGACCGGCCGCCATCTCGAAGAGGTGCAAGCGATCGCCGAAAAGATCGGCGCGGGCTTTTTCGGGCTGGGATCGGCGCCGGCCTGGGCGCTCGAAGATATGCCGCGCGTGCCTAAGGCCCGCTATCAGATCATGTCGCGCTATATGCCCAAGGTCGGCCGGCTCGGCCGCGAGATGATGTTCCGCACCTGCACGATCCAGGTGAATCTCGATTTCTCATCCGAAGTCGACATGGTCAAAAAGCTGCGCGCCGCCATCGCGCTGCAGCCTCTGGCGACAGCCCTGTTCGCAAACTCGCCTTTGCTCGACGGCCGAGACACCGGCTGGCTGAGCTATCGCGCGCATATCTGGTCGGACACCGATCCCGACCGCACCGGCATGTTGCCCTTCGTGTTCGAGGACGGCTTCGGCATCGAGCGTTATGTCGATTGGGCCGTCGATGCGCCGATGTATTTTCTGCGCCGCGACGGACAATTTCTCGACGTCGCGGGCCAACCTTTCTCCCGGCTCTTGGAAGGGCGTGTGGAGGGACATGAGGATCTGCGCCCGACGCTTGGCGACTGGGAAGACCACCTCTCGACACTGTTTCCTGAAGCGCGGATCAAGCGCTTCCTTGAAACCCGAGGCGCTGACGGCGGTCCTTGGGCGCGCATCTGCGCGCTGCCGGCGTTCTGGGTCGGGCTCATGTATGACGCCGACGCCCTCGATGCGGCGTGGGAGCTGGTCAAGGACTGGACGCCTGAAGAGCGTGAGAGCCTGCGTCTCACGGCGCCGAAGCTGGGCCTGCGCGCGCCGATTCGCGGGCGAAGCTTGCAGGATATTGGGCGCGAGGTGATGCCGATCATCCGCGCGGGACTGAACCGGCGCGGCCGCGTTAACGGTCATGCTGAGTCTGAGGTCATTTTTTTGCAGGAGCTGGAAGAAATTGTCAGTTCCGGCGTTACGCCCGCCGAGCGTGTGCTGGCGCAGTGGCGCGGCGCTTGGCAGCGAGACCCGCAAAAGCTCTACGCCGCCTGCGCATATTGACGGGGCGCCGTTTGCCGGGCTTGGCGCGGCATCTTATCGCCAGCCCCGATTCGCTGCGCGCGTAAAGCGAAAATTTACTACAAAACATGGTTAACGGGAAATTAACGCCCCCTTGACCCTCGCCACGTTTTAGCCCCAGAAAGGGCTCGTGGGTTTCCCATTTGTTCTGATTATGGTGAATCGCAAATGGGTCGAGGAGGCGCTGAAATGGCTGGAGAACGTCGTAGACGCTCGCGCTTGAAGGGCGCCCCGGACATATTACTGGGATGGGCGGTTGAGCCGGATGGCCCCCGCACGGTGGGGTTCGCCGAGCCGTCCATTCTGGAAGAGCAGGCTGCTGCGAGCGAGGAGCATGACGCCGTGACGCTGGCGGGCGACGGTCACCTCGTGACCATTGCGCCGACCGGCGCGGGCAAGGGCCGCGGCGCCATCATCCCGAATTTGCTGCGCTATGAGGGGCCGGCCATCGTCGTCGACCCGAAGGGCGAGAACTATCGCGTCACGGCGCGCGCGCGTCGCGAAATGGGCCAGGTCGTCCACGTCATCGACCCGTTCGGGATCGTTGAGGAGGAGACCGACGAGCTTAATCCGCTCGACGTGCTCAATCGCCCTGGCGTCGAGCTGGAAAGCGAAAGCCAGTCGCTCGCGCTGATGCTGTCGGGCGGAGCCGTCAGCCTGAAAGAGCCGTTCTGGGATATCTGGGGCCGCTCGGTTCTCGCCGGCGTGATCGCTTATGTCGCTGAGCATGAGCCGGATGAGGATCGCCATTTCGGCCGCGTCCGCGAACTCCTGAAGAATGACGACGTCGTCTACAATCTCGCGCGCGTCCTCGATGACACGCCCGAACTGGACGGCATCGCGCGCACTGAGATCGCCGCCTTCCTGCAGCTGGTCGAGCAGACCCGCTCGGGCGTTCTGGCGACGGCGCAGAGCTTCACCGAAGTGGTCAACTCCGCACCCGCCCGGCGCACGCTGACGCGCACGACGATTGATCTGGACGCGGTCGCCAATGGCGAGCCGATGACGATCTATCTCGTCCTGCCGCCCGACAAGCTGACCTCGCACGGCGCGCTCTTGCGGCTCTGGATCGGCGCTTTGATGCAGACGGTGATGAACCGCACCGAGCGTCCCGAGCGTGATACGCTGTTCGTGGTCGATGAGTGCGCTCAGCTCGGCCAGCTCGAGCAGCTTCGCGTCGCGATGACGCTCTTGCGCGGTTACGGCCTGCGCGTCTGGGCCTTCTTCCAGGACCTCTCGCAGCTTCGCCGTCTGTATCCGGATGACTGGCAGACCATCATCAATAATGCCGGCGTGTTCCAGACTTTCGGCGTGCCCAATCACGTCATGGCGCGCGAGATCGCAGACCTTCTCGGTGATGTCGATGCGTTTGCGCTGAGGGCTCTGCCCGCCGACCGTCAGGTCGTGGCGCTGGCGCGGCAGAAGGCGCGGATCTGTGGTTTGCCGGACTATCTGAGCGACAAGCCTTTCGTCGACCGTTACGACGAAAACCCGATGTTCGCGCGGCTTGAAAAACCGCGTACGCCGCCGACGCCGGGCGCCGGCGCTTAAAGCACAACGCGCTTCGCGGCGCAGGAATAATGGTGGGAGCGGCCCTCTTTGAATGCGGCGAAAGCTGCGCTCTGAGAGGGCCGTAATCTTTTTGAGCGCTCAGAACGTTCCTGACGCGCGCAGATATACG
>JAUIEH010000558.1 GCA_030428405.1 Alphaproteobacteria bacterium | reverse complement strand
TCCGGCGCGGGCATGGCGGAGCCTGCGTCCACGACGGCGTATTCGGCATAGCCGCCGCCGCCGAGCAGGGCGCAGACCTTGTCGCCTGGCTTGTACGCCTCAACGCCGGGGCCTGCGGCTTCGACCACGCCGGACACTTCCAATCCGAGCCAGTCTGGCGCGCCTGGCGGCGGCGGATACAGCCCGAGACGCTGAAACAGGTCGGGCCGGTTCACGCCGGCCGCCTCGACCCGGATCAGGATTTCTCCATCGCCGGGCGACGGGATGTCGACCATGTCGATTTCAAGCACGCTGGGCGGACCAGGCTCGCGAGCGCGCACGACGCGCATGGCGGAGGAATTTGTTGTCACGGGCAATCATCCAAATCGTCGATTCGAGGGCTTAAGTCAGGTTAGGATGGATGCGGGCCCGATGCACAGGGCCTCAGATTGGGAGGCGAGACGATGTTCGACGAAGACGCCAGGCCTGCGCCGCGCGGGATCGCTGTCGGAGACGACCTCGCTGATCTTTCGATCGAAGAGCTGGAAGAGCGCATCGACATGTTCAAGGCGGAGATCAAGCGCGTGGAGACCGCGCTCGACGCCAAGCGATCCGGGCGCGCTGCAGCCGATGCTGTTTTTGGGGGCGGGTGAGCGCCTTGCTGGCGCACCGCTTGCACTCACGGAACGGACGATGATGATGGCGCTGATCGTTTAACGGCGCCCGTTCGACGGATGAGGGGCAGATGCCGCCGGAACCATTTCCTATCTCGCCGGCGGATTTCGCCCGGTCCGACCTGTTTCAGCGCACGTTCGAAGAGGGCATGGACCTCGTCGAAGAGACGGCCGCGTATCTTGAAGGCCCCGGCCGGGAAGCTTCGCGCGGCTTGGCGCGCACGGCTGCGCTTGCTTACGCCAGCGAGAGCATGCGTCTGACGACGCATCTCATGCAGATTGCGTCCTGGCTGCTCGTGCATCGCGCGGTGCGCGACGGCGACATGAGCAATGACGAGGCGCGCGAAGAGCGCTACCGGCTGACCGAGCTTGATGAGCCGGAAAACGAGTTGCGCGACGGTCTCGACGAATTGCCGGGTCGATTGCTGGAGCTGCGCCGGCGCTGCGAGCGTTTGTATTCGCGTGTCGTGCGTCTGGACGAACGTCTGTTCGGCCGCGCTCTGCCGATCAGCGACCCTAATCCGGTCGGCGAGCAATTGCAGAAGCTGGAAACGCTGTTGCGGCTGCGCGGCGTGGCGGCCTCACAGGACTGAGCGCGCTTCTCAGCTTCAAAGCTTCTCAGATTCAGGGCGTCGGCGCGGCCGCGGGTTCGACCGGGTCGTGAAGGCGTCGCGCAATGGCGCGGCGTTCAGGGCTGGTCGCGCCGCCTTCAATCTCAGCCATTTGCGACATCGCCGAGACGACGCGCAGCACGACGTCGCGGTTGAGACCGCCGGTCGCGTCCATGTCATCGAGGCATTTGATTAAGTGCTGCGCCGCATCGGCCATCGGCTCATCATTGATCTCGCGCGCAAGCTCGACCACGCGCGCGGCGCGGCCCCGCACTTCGACCAGATGCCGGCGTTCGCTCAGGTTTAGCGAGCGGCCGAGCGCGCTCAGACCGATCACGTCCGCCATCAGGATGGCCTGCGTCGACGCGCCGCCGTCAGCGTCGACATCATGCGGGTCTTCGCCCCGGCGCAATGGGCCGTGATAGTCGATGCGCCGCCTGCGCCGGCACGGGCCGACATAGCTGATCGAGCGAACGAAGCGGCGGTGGCTGGCGAGCGCCGCCATCAGACGCTTCTTCACTTCGTTGAGCGTGAAGGGATGGGTCAGAAATTCCGT
>JAUIEH010000064.1 GCA_030428405.1 Alphaproteobacteria bacterium | reverse complement strand
TCGTCGTCCGTCGGCGCCCCCTCAGACGCCCCGCCGGTCGGCGGCTGCATCTGCATCGAATAAGCGGTGCGTACGGCGTTTCGTATGCCCGCTGCAAAACCAAACAAGAGCCCGGCGATCATGATCCACGGCTGCGTGGAAAAGAGCCGGTCGAGCCCAAGGCCCAATAATCCGCCTACGACCAGCGCGGCCACCAGCTCCACCGACATGCGCCAGGCGGCTCCCAGCGCGCCCATTGGCGCGTGAGGCCGCCGCTGCGCGCGCGCTGAGCGCTCCGACATGCGTTCACCGAGACGGCGCTCCAGATCTCGGAGCCGTTCGGCGTCATATTCGGGGCTGTTCTCGTCGCGATCGGACATGCAGCTGCAACCGCCCCGCCGAAGCGGCAAGGCGGGCGCAACGTATCCACGCCTCCAGGCCAAGTCAACAAAAGCCGGGCGCGGTATAACCATTTGCAATTACTGAGGTTTTTTGCCGGGATTGACGACGCGGCCGCGCCCTTACGCTGCGCTGCGTCAAAACCGGCGGATTCTTAGCGCGCGCGGGCCTTATTCGGCGGCGATCATGCGCTCGGCTTCCTGCAGGTCGACCGAGACGATTTGAGAGACGCCGCGCTCCGCCATGGTCACGCCGTAGAGCCGGTCCATGCGCGACATCGTGACGGGATTATGCGTGATGACGACGAAGCGGGTGTCCGTCAGCCGGCGCATCTCCGCCAGCATGCGGCAGAAGCGATCGACATTGGCGTCGTCGAGCGGCGCGTCGACCTCGTCGAGCGCGCAGAGCGGGGCGGGATTGGACAGGAAAACCGCGAAAATCAGCGCGGTCGCGGTCAGCGCCTGCTCGCCGCCCGACATCAATGACAGCGAGCCCAGCTTCTTGCCCGGCGGCGAGACATTGATCTCGAGGCCGGCCTCCAGCGGGTCTTCGGAATCGACCAAAGCGAGATGCGCCTCGCCGCCCTCGAACAGGGTCTGGAACAGATTGCGGAAATGGCCGTCGATGACTTCGAAGGCTTCGCGCAGGCGCGCGCGGCCTTCCTCGTTCAGCTTGTTGACGCCGGAGCGCAGCTTGGCGATTGCGGCGAGGAGGTCTTCACGTTCGGCGCGCAGTTTCTCCAGCTCGCGGTCGAGCGTTTCGGATTCTTCGTCAGCCGCCAGATTGACCGCGCCAAGACGGTCGCGGCCGGAGCGCGCGGCGTTGAGCTTTTTCTCGACGGTCGCTGCGTCCAGCTTTGCAAACTCCGGATCGTCCGGCAGCGAGCGCGGATCGGCGCCGAGCGCGTCCTGGGCGGCGGCTTCGATCTCTTCGAGCCGCTCGGACGCGGCTTGCGCGCGTGCGGTCGAGGCCGCGCGCGCCTCGCGCGCTTCCCCGGCGGCGCGTTCGGCTTCGCGTTGAGCCTTATCGGCAGCCATCGCCTTGGTCTCGAGTTCGGCGGCTGCGTCGTCGGCGGTTTTGCGGCGCGTCTCGGCGGTTTCGAATTCGCGCGCGGCGTCGGCGAGTTGTGCGCCAATTTCATCTGGGGCCTGAGCGACTTCCTCCAGGCGCTTATCTGCTGCGGCGCTCGCTTTGACGAGTTCGGCGATGCGCGCCTCGGCTTCTGATTTGCGTTCGCCCCAGCGCGCGACATCTCGCTGATGCTCGGCGCGCTTGGCTGCGGCGTCGGCGATGGCGCGGCGTGCGCTTTCAACGCCGGCGCGCGCTTCAGCGGCGTCGGCGCGCGCAGCGTCCGCCTTTTGACGCGCCGCCAGAATATCGGCTTCGCCATGTTCAGGATCAGCGAGCGCGCCGAATGCTTGTACCGCTTCTTCGAGCGCGCGCGCGGCTTCGCTGCGGGTGCGCTCGGCGTCGTCGCACTTTGCAGCGTGCGCCAGCAGGATGTCGTGCAATCGCGCAAGCGCGGTCTCAGCGGCGTCGGCTTCACGCGCGCGCTCGCGGGCATTGCGCTGCGCGGCTTCGCCGGCATTGCGCGCTTCGTGCAGAGCCGCCTTGCCGGCGTTGAGCGCCTTTTCTTTCGCCGCGGCGGCTTTGGCGGTTTTGGCGACGTCGTCCTGCGCAGCTTCGATCTCGTTGCTGAGCGCGTCCAGACGCGTGCGCCGTTCCAGACGCGCGGCTGCAGGCGAGGGCGCATCCGCGCGCGCCGTCAGACCGTCCCAGCGCCACATGGCGCCTGAGCGTGCAACGAGCCTTTGACCCGGCTTGAGATCAGCGGCGAGGCGCGCGCCGACCTCATCGCTTTCGACAACGCCGATCTGCGTGAGGCGCGCGTGCAATTCCGTCGGCGCCCTGACATGCGCGACGAGCGGCGCCGCGCCATCCGGCAGCGTCTGTTCGACGTCGGCAGCGCCAGTCCAGTGATGCGGCGCTTCAACGTCGAGAGAAGCGTCAAGATCAGCGCCGAGCGCTGCGGCGACGGCGCGTTCGAAACCGGCGTCGACTTCCAACTGGTCCGATACCGGAGCGTATTCTTCGGACTGCTCTGAGGCGTTCACCGCTTCAAGCGCATCGCGCTCGGCGCTCAGGCGGGCGAGTGCGGCGTCGGCGCGCCGCGCATCATCTTTCGCGTGCGACCAGGCGGCGTCGGCCTTTTCAATGTCGGCCTCCGCCTTTTCGAGCGCAGTGCGCGCTTTTGCGAGTTCGGCGTCAGCGTTTTCAGCCGCCGTGCGCGCCGCTTCGGCTCGCGTTGCAGCTTCCTCGGAGTTGGTCTCCGGCGCGTTGGACTTGGCGGTTTCAAGGGCTGATCGCGCTGTGGCGAGACTGCGCTCCGCCGCCATCTTCGTCGCCTCGGCGGCCGCGCGTTCAGCGAGCGCGTGTCCGCGCGCGGCGGTCAGCTCATCGAGCGTGCGCTCAGCTTCGGCGCGCGCGGTTTCGGCCTTGGCGGCGGCGCGTTCGGCGGCGGCGACCTTGGCGAGCGCCAGTTTTTCGGCGTCCTCATCACGCGCGCCGGCGCCGGATTCAGCGAGCCGCGTCAGTTCTTCATCCGCATCAGCAAGGCGTCCGCGTTCGCGCGCGGCGTCGGCGTCGAGATCTTCGATGCGCTTCTTGAGGTCATTGGCTTCAGCGCGCGCCGCCGCCAGCTTGCGGTCGAGCTCTTCGCGCTGGCGCGCCAGCCGGCCCGCGACCGCCGACGCTATCGCGGTTTCCTCGCGCGCCGGCGTCAGCTCGCCCGCAATCTCCGTCGCGGCTGCTGCTGCTGCTGCGCCTGCGCGCTCAGCCTCAACGACGCGCGTCTCAGCGGCGGTGAGTTGCTGCTTTGCAGCTTGGGCAGCTTCATTAGCTTCGCGCCAGCGCAAGACATGCTGGCGCGTCTCCAACGCTTTAATCTCAAGGGAAAGCTTGCGGTAGCGCTGAGCCTCGCGCGACTGCCGGCGCAAGGCCTCCAGCCGTCGTTCCTGCTCGCCGGCGATGTCGTCGAGCCGTTCGAGATTGCTCTCGGCCGACCGCAGCTTGAGTTCGGCCTCATGACGGCGCGCGCGCAGACCGGCGACGCCGGCGGCTTCCTCGAGCACGCGCCTGCGGTTTTCCGGCTTCGCGGCGATCAGCTCGTTGATCTGGCCTTGCCGGACGAGCGCGGGCGAGTTGGCGCCCGATGAGGCGTCCGCGAACAAGAGCTGCACGTCGCGCGCGCGCGTTTCCCTGCCATTGATGCGATAGGTCGAGCCTTGGCCGCGCGTGATGCGTCGGCTGACTTCGATGACCGTGTCGCGACCAAGGCGGGAGGGCGCGAGCCCGTCAGAATTGTCGATGACAAGCGTGACCTCGGCGTGATTGCGCGCAGGCCGTTCGGTGGTGCCTGAAAAGATCACGTCTTCCATGCCGCCGGCGCGCATCGCCTTGGCGGAGGTTGCGCCCATCACCCAGCGCAAAGCCTCCAGGAAGTTTGATTTGCCGCAGCCATTTGGACCGACAATACCGGTCACGCCTTCGTCAATCGGCGCCTCAACCGGATTGACGAAAGATTTGAAGCCCGCAATGCGCAGCCTAACGAAACGCACTGGGCCTCCCGTCGATCCTCAATCAGCCGGCGTCGTCTTCGCCAGCTTCCTCGTCGCCCGACTCTTCGTCGCTTGCTTCGTCATCGCCGTCTTCGGCTGAGTCGCCCGCTTCGTCCTCATCGGAAGCAGGCTCCTCCAGCGTGACGCCGGCGTCTTCGAGGATGGGATCTATAACAGCCGCGAATTGCTCAATCGTGCGGCCGCCTTCGTAAAAATCGCCGTTAATGAGAAAGGTCGGCGTCGCTTCGATGCCGAGTTCATCCGCGCCGCGATCGACCACGTCCGCGATACGCAATTGCTCGTCGCGATCGCTCAGGCATTCGTCGAACTGCGCATCCGAAATGCCGGCAGAGCGCGCAATCCGCAGATAGGCCTCACGCGCGCCTTCGCCGCTCTGGGCGGCTTCGACGAGCGGCATGCGCTGCCGGAACAAGACCGAGATCATGTCGAAATACTGCTCTTCGGGCGCGCAGCTCGAGAGCAGAAAGCCCGCCATCGCCAAATTCACAGGCGGGGTCGGGAACTCGCGAAAGACAAAGCGCACATGGCCCGGCTCGATGTAGCGCTCCTCGATTTCGGGGAACACGCTCTCGTGGAACAGTTCGCAATGGCCGCACATCAGGGAGGCGTATTCGATGATGACGACCGGAGCGTCCTCGGCGCCGATGACATGATCGCCTTCGACGACCATGCGCAGATCCCCCGTCGGCGCTGCGCGCTCGGTTTGCGCGTTGGCGGCGTCGTTTTCGCCATTGCAGGCGCTCAACGCGGCTGCGGCGCAAAGAGCGGTCAAAGTGGCCGTGAGGCGAAACGCCATGGGGGAAGCTCCTATCTGGTCGTCCGAAACGCCGTTTCGGCGGATTAAGCCGTCGGCCCGCGCTTGTCCGGGCTATTGGAATAGACCGCGCCGCCAAGCTTTTCCAAAGCGGCCTTCAAGCGGCTATCCTTTACGGATGCAAGCCCTTCTTGAAGGGCGACGCGCTGGCTCGGCGCGATTCCGCCGCGTGCAGGCTCGCGCATCAACCCCTTCGCCCCAGATTTGGCCGGGGCGCGCGTGATTTTCAATCGGCCTGCGACCGGAGAACCGCAAAACATTGTGATGCGCTCGAGAATTCGGGCGCTTTCGGCTTCAATCAGCACCGCGGCGGCGCCGCTGGCGCGGATATGCAGGACGCCTTTGGCGCCGCGGCCCGTCAATTTGACCGGCGTGCAGCCGCGCGCGGCGCGCTCGCCGACTATGTCAGGCCAGCGCGTGGCGATTTCATTGAATGACGGTCCGAATTGCTGGCCGAATTTGATGACCAAAGAACGCACGGCTGCGCTAGCGCGCGGCGGGGGCCTGCGCGCCGGACGTCCGCGGGGCGGTTCGCCGCGACCATATCGAGCGCTCGAAGCGGGCATAAGCGAGACACCGTCAGGCGTTTTGCTGCGATCGTCCAGAAAAATGACTTTGAGGCGCGGCGGTTCCAGCTCAACCCACAAACGAAGAGCGCGCGCCTCTTAGAAGCATTATTGAAAAGTTTAGGAGTCGTTAACTTTACGGTGTGGCGTCTCGCCGCGTGGCGTCCTGCCGCGCGACGGAATGCGCAAGTGAAACCGCGCGCGCGTTGAAGTTTTATCAACCCAACAGCTTGATTTCTCTGCTTGCGAGTATTTTGCGAACGGAGATTCTGTGGAGAGGGGACTTTCAATGTCTTTGCGTCAGGTAGTCGCGGCCGTCGCCGCGGCCAGCATGTTCAGCGGCGCCGCCATGGCGGACGCCGGTGATTTTCTTGTGCGTTTGCGCGGTCTCGGCGTCGTGCCGAACGAAAGCGCGAGCATCACGCCGATCGGTGGTTCGGTCGACATCGACGCCAGCATCGTGCCGGAGATCGATTTCACCTATTTCTTCACCGACCACATCGCCGTGGAACTGATCGCGGCCGTGACGCCGCATGACGTCACCGCGACCGGCACGGCGCTCGGCAATGTCGATTTGGGCGATACGTGGCTTCTGCCGCCGACCGTGACGCTGCAATACCATTTCGATACCGGCACGGCGTTTCAGCCCTATGTCGGCGTCGGCGTGAACTACACGACGTTCTTCAACGCCGACCTTCCGGGCGGCAGCCCGCTCGTGTCGATCGATTATGACGACAGCTTCGGCCTCGCCGGCCAGGTCGGCTTCGACTACTTCGTCGGCGAGAACTGGTTCTTGAACTTCGACGTCAAATATATCGACATCAACACGGATGTGACGATTGACGCCGGCGGTCTCGGCATCGTCAACGCCGATGTCGACATCGATCCCTGGGTCATCGGCGTGGGCGTGGGCTGGCGCTTCTAAGACCCGACGCTTCACTTCCCCCAAGCGTTGACGACTGAACGCGCGCGAGCTTCACGGCCCGCGCGCGTTTTTCGTTTGGGCGCGCCGCCTTTCTGACGCCATTGCAGCGGATGCTCGTGGAAGAAATTGTGCTGAAGGAGCGAATGTGTGAGAGGGCGAACATGAGCGTTGATCGAGTGCGGGCATGATCAAGCCGATGACGGTTTTGACGCTGGTCGTCTCGCTGCTCAGTGTCGTGGCGTGTGTAAGGCTGTTAACTCAGGAACCAGAACCATCTGTTTCGCGATTTGATCCCCGCGATCATTTCGCGGAAATGGACGAGCGCGCCGCGCTCGCGGCCGAATGGGATGGCGTGTGTGAAGAACCCGAGATGGGCTCATTCACCGTCGAAGCGATTGAACGACACATGACTGCGACAGCGCGTCGAAGCGAGCGCATTAGCGCCGCAGCCGACCTACGCGATACACGCGCGCTTGCATGCCAAATAGACGAATATGAAAGCATGCTGTCAGTAGGCGAACAATATAGGTCGCACTTGATTGACGCATATTGCGGAATATTCCTCATTGCGAATTCTGTCGGCATGGATGCGTCCGCTCAGCTCGTTGATGCGAGATCGCGCATCACCGAAGAGCGACGCGACGAATGCGACGAGACGTTCGCTTTGAATGAGCGCACCTACGAGGCTTGGCGCCGATCGCGGCGGTAGTTCCGGCCTAACTTTGTTCAGTGTGTTGATGGCAATCCAACACACAGTGATGTGGATTGATCATGCCGCTGAAAATCGCCGCTCATCCCGCTCGCGCGCAGCTGCGCCGCAGATTGCTCGCCTGGTATGACGCCCATGCGCGCGACCTGCCGTGGCGCATCGGGCCGGCGCGGCGCCGCGAAGGCGCACGGCCCGATCCATACCGCGTCTGGCTGTCCGAAATCATGCTTCAGCAGACCACCGTGACGGCCGTCATTCCGTACTATGAGCGTTTTCTCGACCGGTTTCCGGATGTCGGCGCGCTGGCGGCCGCGTCGCTCGCGGAGGTGCTGAAACTGTGGGCGGGGCTTGGCTATTATGCGCGGGCGCGCAATCTCCACGCTTGCGCCAAGGCTGTGGCGGCGGCCGGCGGCGCCTTTCCCGACACCGAGGCGGGGCTGCTGAAGCTGCCGGGCATTGGTCCGTACACCGCCGCCGCTATTGCGGCGATCGTGTTTGATGAACCAGCCAATGTCGTGGACGGAAATGTCGAGCGGGTCATGGCGCGCCTGTTCGCGGAAGATGCGCCTCTGCCCGCCGTCAAGCCAAAGCTGAAGGCGCATGCGGCTTCGTTGGCGGGCGATGAGCGCTCTGGCGATTACGCCCAGGCGCTCATGGATCTGGGCGCCACGGTCTGCACGCCTAGAGGACCCGATTGCGCCGCTTGTCCCTGGCGGCCTGCTTGCAGGGCATACGCGACGGGAACGCCGGAAGCCTGGCCGAAGCGCGCCGCGAAAGCCGCCAAGCCTCAGCGCCATGGCGCAGCCTTCGTTCTGTGTCGGGATGGTCTCGTGCTCTTGCGCCGCAGGCCCGCGCGCGGGCTTCTGGGAGGCATGCCCGAGACACCGACAACGGTCTGGCGTGATGGGATGTGGACGGACGAGGAGGCGCTGGGAAGCGCGCCCGCAGACGCGAAATGGCGCAAGCTTGATGAGCCGGTCAGCCACGTCTTCACGCATTTTGCGCTCATTCTGGATGTCTGGCGCGCGGATGCGCCGGCGCGCTTCAAGCCGGGGCCTGAAGAATGGTGGGGCGCAGCCGGCGATCTCGACGAACTCGGCCTGCCCAGCGTCATGCGCAAGGTCGTTGCGCGCGCGCTTTCGCCTGAACGGCGTGCGCGGCGAAAGGTCTGAACCTGTCGGGTTTGTGAACGCGTGTTGCGCCGGCAATTCAGGCCCGGTTCAGCGAGGCGGGCCTATCACTGTTCTCACGATCAACACGCGCTCAGGGGAACAGACATGCGCCGGTTTTTTTACAGTCTCGCCGCGTCCTTCTTGGTCAACGCGACGTCCATTGCCGCCACGCCGGCCGCGGCTCAGATCTTCGGTGCGGGTTGAACGAAGCTCGAGCGTTGAGCGATCAGCGCTCGATTTCCTCGCGGACCTTGCGGCGCAGAACGTCGATTGGGGCGAGCCCTTTGTCCGCCGTCTTGTAATGCCAGAACGTCCAGCCATTACACGCCTGAGCCTGCATGACATGCGCGCCGACCTGGTGAATTGAGCCCGCCGCATCAGCCGTCGCAATCGAGCCGTCGGCACGGACCCGCGCGACGTGACGCCCGTCCGGGCTCAGGATTTTGTCGCCCGCGCTCAGCAAACCGCGTTCAACGACCGTTCCGAACGGGATGCGCTGCTCCTGGCGCTTGGATTTGGTGATGTGAAGCTCGTCTTCCGGCAAAGGCGTGATGCGCGCCACGCGCTCCTTCGCCAATGCTGCGTAATTTTCTTCGCGCTCAATGCCGATGAAGCGCCGGCCCAGCTTTTTCGCGACCGCGCCCGTCGTGCCGACGCCGAAAAAGGGATCGAGGATCACGTCGCCCGGATTGGTCGAGGACAGGATCACGCGGTGGAGCAGGGATTCCGGCTTCTGCGTCGGATGCGCTTTCGCGCCCGTTTCATCGCGCACACGCTCGGCGCCTGAGCAGATCGGCAGGGTCCAGTCAGAGCGCATCTGCAATTCGCCGTTCAGCATTTTCATGGCGGCGTAATTAAAGGTGTAGCGCTTTTGATCCTTGCTCTTCAGCGCCCAGATCAGCGTTTCATGGGCGTTGGCGAAGCGGGTGCCTTTGAAATTTGGCATCGGGTTGGATTTGCGCCAGACGACGTCGTTCAGGATCCAATAGCCCTGATCCTGCAGCATGCCGCCGACGCGATAAATGTTGTGATAGCTGCCGATCACCCAGATCGTGGCTTCGTCCTTCATCACCCGCCGGGCCTCTTCGAGCCAGGAATGGGTGAACAGGTCATAGTCTTCAAACGCGTCGAAATGGTCCCAGCGCTCCGTGACCGCATCGACGCGCGACTGGTCCGGCCGGGTCAGATCGCCGCCGAGCTGAAGATTATAGGGCGGATCAGCGAAGACGAGATCGACGCACCGGTCTGGCAGCCGGCGCATCTCTTCGATGCAATCGCCAATAATGATCCTGTCCAGCGCGGGCTGGGCCATGACTGCTCTCCGGAGATCGGTGTCCGACGCGAAGCTGCATGCATCGGCTGATCCCGTTGCCGGGAGCTTAACGCGCTGAGAGAGCTTGCGAAGCCTCGCGCACGGGCGCGAAGCAGCGGCGATGGATGGGGCAGGGGCCGAGCGTGCGCAGAGCGTCCTGATGGACGCGTGCGAGATAGCCCTTATGGCCGGCGAAGCCATAGCCCGGCCAGCGCAGATCTGCTTCGACCATCAAGCGGTCGCGCGTGACCTTGGCGATGACCGACGCAGCCGCGATTGAGATGGAGCGGGCGTCGCCAGATATGACCGTCTCGGAGGGACAGGCGAGCGCGGGCGATTTGTCGCCGTCGATAAGCACGAATTCAGGC
>JAUIEH010000063.1 GCA_030428405.1 Alphaproteobacteria bacterium | reverse complement strand
CCCGATGCGCACGAGCCCGGCTCACAATCACGGCCCCGCCACACACGCAGCGCCCGCGCAAATCATGTAAGCGCCGCGCGCGCTCGAGCGGTTCGCTCGCTTTCACAAAACGCCGGCCCGCGCGTCGCCCTAGCCCGTCGACGCCGTGGCTCATACGCCCGCCCGCTCCTCCCCATAAGCGGGCGGGCGTCCCTTTTGTCCTCTTGGCCGCCCGATCCTCGCCATAAGCGGGCGGGCGTCCCTTTTGTCCACTTGGCCGCCCGATCCTCCCCATAAGCGAGCGGGCGTCCGCTTTGCGGACAATCTGAACACGCATGATTGCGCATCTGCGCCGACGGCCGCGTGCGCGACGTCGCATCGCAGGGCGGGCTTGATCCGTTGCGCTTCGCATCTGCGCGCGCGCCATGCTAGGACGCGGCCCAACGCCTTCAGTCCACAGGAGCCGCACATGACGGACGCCGCTGAGCTTGGCCAAGCCGGCGCCACGCGCACGGAATCGGACAGTTTCGGTCCGCTCGAAGTCCCTTCGAACCGTTATTGGGGCGCCCAGACCGCGCGCTCCTTGATGAATTTTCCGATCAGCTCGGAGCGCATGCCGCCAGCGATGATCCGCGCGCTCGGCGTGGTCAAGCAATCGGCCGCGCGCGCGAACAAGGAACTCGACGCGCTCGAGCCGCGCCTGGCCGATGCGATCGATCAGGCCGCCGGCGAAGTCGCCGCCAACGCGCTGGACGAAAACTTCCCGCTCGTGGTCTGGCAGACGGGCTCCGGCACGCAGTCGAACATGAATTCCAACGAGGTCATCGCCAATCGCGCGATCGAAATACTCGGCGGCGAAATCGGCTCCAAAGACCCCGTCCACCCCAATGACCACGTCAATCGCTCACAGTCGTCAAACGACGTCTTTCCGACCGCGATGCATATCTCGGCGGCCGAGGAAATCACTCACCGCCTGCTGCCCGCCGTGGAAGCGCTGCGCAACGGCCTGGCGCAAAAGGCCGAAGCTTTCGCCGACATCATCAAGATCGGCCGCACCCATCTTCAGGACGCAACGCCCCTGACGCTCGGCCAGGAATTCTCCGGCTACGTCGCACAGCTCGACCTCGGCCTGCAGCGCGTGCGCGAAGGCCTGGCGCATCTCTACCCGCTGGCCCAGGGCGGCACCGCCGTCGGCACCGGCCTCAACGCCAAGCCGGGTTTTGCTGAAGCCTTCGCGCGCCACGCCGCCGACATCACCGGCCTGCCCTTCGTCACGGCGCCGAACAAGTTTGAAGCGCTCGCCGCCCATGATGCGCTGGTCTATGCGCATGGCGCGCTGAACACGCTCGCCGCCTCGCTGTTCAAGATCGCTAACGACATCCGGCTGGCGGGGTCCGGCCCGCGCTCAGGACTGGGCGAGCTGCGCCTGCCGGAAAACGAGCCCGGCTCCTCGATCATGCCGGGCAAGGTCAATCCGACCCAGTGCGAAGCCATGACCATGGTGTGCGCCCAGGTGATGGGCAATCACGCCGGACTCTCCTTCGCCGGCAGCCAGGGCCATTTCGAGCTCAACGTGTTCAAGCCGATGATGGCCTACAACATGCTGCAATCCATCGCGTTGCTTGGCGATGCGTGCGCGAGCTTCCATGAACGCTGCGTGGCCGGTCTTGAAGCCGACCGTGAGCGGATCGCCGACCTGATGCAGCGTTCACTGATGTTGGTTACGGCGCTCGCGCCCCGGATCGGCTACGACAAGGCGACCGAGGTTGCAAAGAAGGCGCATCGCGAAGGCTCGACCTTGCGCGAAGCGGCGCTCGCGCTGGGTTATGTGACGGCGGACGAATTCGACGAAGACGTGCGCCCTGAACACATGATCGCGCCGCGCTGACAACGTCTCCGCACACCCCGGACGACCGCCTTTAAGGCGAAAGGTCCAAGCCTTGCATGCAGGGCCAAACGGCGGCGCGCGCGGCGTGCGGCGGCGTGAAGCCGTTTTTTGCCCGCGCTGCATCGCCGAGAGCGCAGGAGTAACGGAGACGATCCCATGTCGGGACATCTGGTTAAACGTTCGCTGGCGATCGCCGGCCACAAGACGAGCCTGGCGCTGGAGCCCGAGTTCTGGTCCGCGCTGGAAGATCAGGCGCGCGAGAGCGGCAAGCCCATCGCCCGCGTGATCGCGGAAATCGACGCACAACGCACACAGGGCGCTCCCAAAAGCTCACTCGCCAGCGCTGTTCGCGTCTGGCTCTTGACGCGCCTGCGCCTAGCCTCAGCATGAGGCGATGGGTTCTGAGCACCGTCGCGCTTTAAAGTTCCTCGACCCTCACCGGCTTCTCGCCTGGGTGCGCCTGATGCGCGCCAAGGCGCGGCGCGGCGAGTTCCGCAATCTCGACATCAGAAAGCAGCTTCGCGGCGACGCCGGTCTCTGGCTCGGCGGGCTGCTTGTCGGCCTTGTCGCGGGTCATGCAGCGATCGTGTTTCGCCTCGCCATTCAGGCGGTGCAGTTCGTCGCATTCGGCGATTTCGAGGAAACGCTGGTCACGCGCGCCCAGGAAATCGGCGCGGTGCATATCTGGCTGGCTCCCATCGGCGCCGGCGTCGTCGTCGCGCTGCTTCTGCGCTGGGGCGCGCTGAGCAAGCTTTTGCCCGAGACCCGCCCCGTCGCCGTCGCCGACGTCATTGAGGCGCGCGCCGTCGGCGGGCGCATCAAAACCGGACAGGCGTTCTTGTCGGCCGGCATCGCTGCGGTCTCGCTAGGCGGCGGCGCCTCGAACGGACGCGAGGGTCCCGCCGTGCATCTGGGCGCCGCGCTCGCGACAATGCTGGCGCGCTGGGTCGGGCTGAGCGCGCGCGACAACCGCACCATTCTCGCCTGCGGCGCAGCGGCGGCCGTGGCCGCCTCGTTCAATGCGCCCATCGCCGGCGCCGTCTTCGCGCTTGAGGTCGTGCTCGGACATTACGCCTTGCGCGTCATCGCGCCGGTCGCCGCCGCTTCGACCGTCGGCGCGCTCTCCGCGCGCTTCCATCTGGGCGATCAGCCCGCCTTCACGATCGAGCATCTCGAGGGCCTCTCGCTGCGCATCATCGACTTCCCCGCCGCCGCAGCGCTCGGCGTGCTCTGCGCGCTCGCCGCCATCGTGTTCATGCGCGCCACCTTCTTCACCTCAGCGCGCACCACGCAGGGCGCCCAAGCCGTGGGACTGCCGCTCTGGTCGCTGCCGATTTTCGGCGGGGTCGTGGTCGGCACGCTGGCGTTGATGCGACCGGAAGTGCTGGGCGTCGGCTATGAGGCGACCGCCTCTGCAATCGCAGGCGAATACGCCATTGAGTCCCTGCTCGCCATCATGGCGCTCAAACTCATCGCCAGCGCTGTCTCCTTCGGCTGCCGCTTCGGCGGCGGCGTGTTCTCGCCATCCCTCTTTCTCGGCGCGGTGCTGGGCGCAGCGGTCGGCGCGGCGCTGCATCTCTTTCTCGCTGCGGCCAATCCGGCGCCGGCCTCGTTTTACGCCGTCGTCGGCATGGGCGCGTTGTCGGGCGCGGTTCTGGGCGCGCCGTTGTCGACGACGCTGATCGTGTTTGAGATGACCAATAGCTACGAGACCGCCATCGGCGCACTCGTCGCCGTCTCGCTCGCCACGGTCATCGTGCAGCGCGTGACAGGCGCGAATTTCTTCCAGCGCCAGATCGAAGCCCATGGCTATGTGCTGCGCGAGGGGCCCCAGCGGGTCATCCTCCAGACCGTGCGCGTGAAGGAATTCATGACGCCGATCGACCGTCTGAAAAAGGAAAGCGTTCTTGAGGGCCCCGCCCTTTACGACACCGACACACTGGGCAAGGCGCTGGGCATTCTGGAAGCGGGCGGTCTGGACGGCGCGCCCGTCAAAGCGCGCGGCGGCGACGAGCCGGTGGTCGGCTATGTCACGCGCTCGGATGCGCTGGTCGCCTATAATCGGCGGCTGGTTGAGGCCCATATTGAACGCTCGCGCTGAGCCGTTCGCGCCCGCCGGCATTTTGAGTCGCCGCGCTAACCATTGAGAAACGAGCCTTATTGATACTCACGCTCATGCAGATCGCTTGGGCCATCTACCGCGCGTGCGGCGAGTTTTTGAACGTCCTGGCCGGGGGCGCGTGCGTCTTCGTCATCTGGACGCTGACCACGGCCACCATCGCCAAGTCCAATCTCGGATTGGCCGAGTCTCAAGAAGCGCTCTATTTCGCCGCGAAATTCATCGGCGTGTCGTTCCCGCTGACCTTGGCGATCATGGCGGGAGCGCGCTTGTGGATCATCCTCGCAGAACCGCCCATCCGCCGAATTGCGGATTGACGCCGGCGCTGCGACGTCGTGATGTCCGCTCATGCGGACGCCCCCTCCGCTCGCCTGGACGGCGCTTGCAGCATTGCGCCGGGGACTGATCTGGCTCGCCGGCGGCGCGCTGATCGGGGCGGTCTTCACGTGGCTATATCTTGACGGACGCTTGTTTGGCGGCTCCCCGCCGATCGAGCCCTGGCTGGTCGCCATAGCCGCACTCGCCTTCAGCGAACGCGTCGTGATCGCGCTGCTCGCGCTTTACCGCAACCGCGCCGCGCGGGCGGCAAGCACGCTTGAAGGCTGGTGGAGTTCGCGCGAGGCCGTCGCCGTGCTTGGTCGCTGGCGCGCCCCGATGGCGGGTGACGCAGACGCGCCCGCGCCGCAGCCAAGACGCACCCGCGCGCGCGCTGGCGCCAAAGCGAAACGCACCCAAAAATCCAAGGCGAAGACGGCGCGCAAGAACGCGAAGACGAAGGCGGAGGTGAAGGCGTTTCCGAGCGCAAAGACGCAGGCCAAGGCGACGGCGAACGCAAAGCCCGTCACCGAAAAGCCGGCTGCGGCCAGGTCGAAAAACGCAGCGAAATCGACGGCGAAATCGCAGAACAAAAACACCGCCGGAAAAGCGCAGCGCGGCGCGGCGAAAACCAGCTCCGCCAAAAGCCGAGCCTCGAAAGCCGGCGCGAAGAAGCCCGCCGCGGCAAAGACCGCTGCGCGCGCCAAGCCGGCCAAATCCGCTCAGCCCGCCAAACCCAGAGCGTCAAAAAAGGCGAAGCCGCGCACCGCCGAAGCGGGCGCGGCCTCACGTCACATTCAATCCGACACGCACGAAGATGCGCGCGCGCGCGGCGAGACTATAGCGTCTGACTGAGCGTCTGTTTCGCAGGCGCTCCGGGACGCTCCGTACGCGGCTTGAACAGCGAGGCGACGACGCCTCCAGCCAAGAGCAGCACGGTCACGCCAAGCGAAAGCGCAGCGGGCACGTGCTCGATCGGCGTGAGCTGCACGACGAGCACTTTCGCGCCGATATAGATGAGCACGAGCGAGAGCGCGTATTTGAGATATTCGAACCTGTTGATCATCGCCGACAGCGCGAAGAACAGGGTGCGCAAGCCGAGAATGGCGAACAGATTGCTCGTATAGACGATGAACGGGTCGGTCGTGATCGAGAAGATCGCGGGCACGCTGTCCACGGCGAAGATGACGTCGGCGATCTCAACCATCACCAGCGCAACGAAGAGCGGCGTGGCGGCGAGCGCCATTTTGCCGGTCTTCGGGTCGGGCTCACGCACGAAGAAGTTCGGACCGTGCACGCCGGTCGTAACGCGCATGCGCTTGCGCAGGAAATTCAGTATCGGGTTGTGCTCTATGGGGGCGTCATCATCGCCGCCGCGGATCATCTTCACGCCGGTATAGACGAGGAAGGCCGCAAAGATCAGCAGGATCCACTCGAAGTGATGGACCATCGCCGCGCCTGCCGTAATCATGACGCCGCGCAAAACGATGACGCCGATAATGCCCCAGAATAACACCTTATGCTGATATTCCCGGGGCACGGCGAAATAGGCCATGATCGTCGCGATGACGAAGATGTTGTCCATTGCGAGCGTAGTTTCGAGCAGATAGCCGGTGGCGAAATCCATCCCCGCCTCGGGGCCGATCGAAAACCAGACCCAGGCGCCGAACATGACGGCGATGGAGACATAGCCGAGCCAGGTGGTGAGGCTCTCACGCAGGCCGACGACATGCGACTTGCGGTGGAAGACGGCGAGATCGAGCGTGAGCAACACGCCGATAAGCGTCAAAAACGCCGCCCACATCCACGCGGGATGTCCTAGGAACTCGGCGACGAAAAATGAGGGCATGCCCTGTCGTGCTCCTGAAACGGCGGTTCTTGTCGCATCGGCCGCGCAAAGCTCGGCCTACGGACGCTGTTAACGCGCCGCTTGATTGATTGGTTGCAAAAAGCCGGCCTTTCGCGCCGGCGAACCGTCCCTTTCGCGGGCGTTCGGCTCTGCGATGCGCCAGCGTCCGCCCTTATTGAATTACAATAATCCTACAGTTTCCTCGAACGCGCAATAGTCATTGCGAGCCGGGCGTTCGAGCAGAATTGCGCGCAGCGACGCGGCGACGCGCGCGCGACGATTTTCCATCAAGAGTTTTCCTGCTTCGAAGCCTTGAGCTTGCTCACCCAAACGCGCGATCGTACATGCTATGTTCTGATTCTGAGCCGCCGCCGCGAGACGGCGCGGCGCAATCCGGGAGCGCGCGTGAGCACCGCAGCGACGCCGAAACTATCTGAACTGGCGAGGGCTGCGCCGCCTTATCTGGACGGCCTCAACCCTGAACAGCGCAAAGCCGTCGAAACGCTGGACGGCCCGGTCCTGATGCTCGCCGGCGCAGGCACGGGCAAGACGCGCGCGCTGACCACCCGGCTCGCGCATATTCTCGCGACCCAGCGCGCTTATCCCTCGCAGATCCTGGCCGTCACTTTCACCAACAAAGCCGCGCGCGAAATGCGCGAGCGCGTGGGCGCGCTGATCGGCGCGGGCGTGGAAGGCCTGCCCTGGCTCGGCACGTTTCACTCGGTCGGCGCGCAGATCCTGCGCAAGCGGGCCGAGCTGGTGGGGCTGGAGTCCAATTTCACCATTCTCGACACGGACGACCAGCTGCGCCTGATGAAGCAGATCGTCCAGGCAGAGGAGCTGGACGAAAAGCGCTGGACGGCGCGTCACCTCGCCAGCCTCATCGACCGCTGGAAGAACCGCGCCTGGACGCCGGACGATGTGCCGGAAGGCGAAAGCTACGCCTTCGCCGACGGCAAAGGCGCGCACCTCTACCGCATCTACCAGCAGCGCCTGTCGACGCTGAACTGCGTCGATTTCGGCGATTTGCTGTTGTTGAACGTCCGTGTGCTGCGCGAAAATCCCGACGTGCTCGACGAGTATCACCGCAAGTTCCGTTATATTCTCGTCGACGAGTATCAGGACACCAACACCGCGCAATATCTCTGGCTGCGCCTGCTTGCTCAGGGCTCAAACAATATCTGCGTTGTGGGCGACGACGATCAGTCGATCTATGGCTGGCGCGGCGCCGAGGTCGACAACATCCTGCGCTTTGAAAAGGACTTTCCCGGCGCGACCGTCATCCGGCTGGAGCGCAATTATCGCTCCACGGGCCATATTCTCGGCGCAGCCTCCGGCCTCATCGCGACGAACAAGACGCGGCTCGGCAAAACGCTGTGGACCGACGGTGAGGAAGGCGAAAAGGTCGAAGTGCGCGGCGTCTGGGACGGCGAGGAAGAAGCGCGCGCCGTCGCCTCAGCGATTGAGAACTGGAACTCCAAAGGCCGCAAGCTGACGGATGTAGCGGTTCTTGTGCGCGCGTCCTGGCAGATGCGCGCCTTTGAAGAGCGCTTTTTGCAGATGGGCATTCCGCACAAGGTCGTCGGCGGTCCGCGCTTTTACGAGCGCCAGGAAATCCGCGACGCCCATGCTTATCTGCGTCTGGTGCGCGCGCCCGATGACGATCTGGCGTTCGAGCGCATCGTGAACACGCCCAAGCGCGGCGTCGGCGACACCAGCGTGCGCAAAATCGCCGAAGCCGCCCGGCGCGCAAACATGTCGCTCTCGGCGGCAGCCGGCCTTCTTCTGGAAACGGATGAAATCAAAGGCCCTGCGCGCGCCGGGCTGAAATCCCTGCTTGCCGACCTTGAAAACTGGCGCGGCGCAGCAGCGACCATGCGCCATGACGAGCTTGCGGAAAAAGTGCTCGATGAGTCCGGCTACTCCGCCATGTGGAAGGCGGACAAATCCGCCCAGGCGCAAGGCCGGCTCGAAAATCTCAAAGAGCTTATCCGCGCCATGGGCGAATATGGCTCGCTCGAGGCCTATCTCGAACATGTCGCCCTGGTGACGGAACTCGATCAGGTCACCAGCGATGACGAGGTCTGGCTGATGACCTTGCACGCGGCCAAGGGGCTGGAGTTTCCGCTCGTCTTTCTTCCGGGCTGGGAGGAAACCGTCTTTCCCTCGCAGCGCTCGCTCGATGAAAACGGCGCGGCCGGTCTCGAAGAAGAGCGCAGGCTGGCTTATGTCGGGCTGACGCGGGCGCGCGAGCGCGCGGTGATCTTGTTCGCTGCGAACCGTCAGATTTACGGGCGCTGGCAATCCGTCCTGCCCTCGCGCTTCGTGGACGAACTACCGAGCGAACACGCCACCGTCGCGTCTGCGACAGGCTATGGCGCAAGCGCCGAACCGACCTTCGCCGCCGTCACCGAAGCGGGCGATCCGTTCCGCTCGACCTATGAAAGCCCGGGCTGGAAACGCTTCCAGGCCGCGCAGGCGAAGGGCCTGCGCACACCGCCCGTCATCGAGGGCGACGGCCGGGTGATCGCCTCGGAAAATCAGGACGCCAGGGTCACGGTCGGCGCGCGCGTTTTCCATCAAAAGTTCGGCTACGGACAAGTTCTGCAGGTCGACGGCGCCAAGCTGATCGTCGACTTCGAACACACCGGCAGGAAGAAGGTGCTCGACTCCTTCGTGGAGACGCACTAGCCGACACGAAGTCTGCGGCTTCGCCGGCAGCGCGCCTGAGCGGTCGCCCGCGTTCCCCCTCCCCCCATAATAGGAGGAGAGGGTCTGGGCGTGCGGCGCTCAGGCCGCCGCGCGGCGGGTCTGGGCGCTGAGCCCGGGCAGCGCGGCCCAGACGATGACGGCGAGGAAGCCGACATTGAAGACGGCGTTGAGCGGCGCGCCGGCCAGGACAGAGCCGAGACTGTCGACGATGAACCAGGCAATGCCGCCGATCAGCGTTGCGCGCGCGATATTGGCGCCGCGGCCGAGCATGATGAGCATCTCGCCCCAGCCGACCATCAGTCCTCCGATGATTGCCGCAAGCAGGCGCTCCTGCACCGTTGACGACACCTCCGGCGCGCCATTGACGGGCCAGAATATGACATCCGCCATCAGCCCGAGCGGGGCGGACAGGACCGGCAGCGCGGCCGCTGCGATCAGCACGCCAAACGCGACGAACACGCCGCCGGCGATTTGTAGTCTCTTTGCGAGTTCTGCGGGCATTTGCCTCTCCTTCGACCAGTTCGCAGCGAACATGGGCGAAGCGGACGCGGCTGCTCAATTACCTCGGAGGTAAGCGTGAGGCGGCGAAAAGCCGTGTAAGCTCAGCGCGACATTGCAGGAGACTTGCTCATGCCCGCTCACGCCGACGCTGCGCCCGCTTTCGGCGCATTGTTGAAGGACTGGCGCGAACGCCGCCGCTTCTCCCAGCTTGATCTCGCTTTGTCGGCGGATGTCTCCGCGCGCCATGTCAGCTTTCTTGAGACCGGTCGCGCCAGGCCGAGCCGCGCCATGATCGAGCGTCTCAGCGAGGCGCTTGATGCGCCCTTGCCTGCGCGCAACGATTTGTTTGAAGCGGCTGGCTTTGCGCCGCGTTACGCCGCAGCGCCCCTGAACGAGGAAGCGCTCGCGCCCGTACGCGCCGCTCTTTTCCGTATAATGCACAACCACGCGCCGCTGCCGGCGATATTGTTCACGCGGCGCTGGGATTTCATCGACGCCAATGAGGCCGGGCGCGCCTTGTTCGGTGAGGCTGC
>JAUIEH010000062.1 GCA_030428405.1 Alphaproteobacteria bacterium | reverse complement strand
GCCACCGCCAGTCGTGTCAGTCTCATTGAGGAGATGTGCTCAGATTCGTTCGCCCCAAACGAGAATATCACGCAGAAGCGCGTCAAATGCGCGAAAAGCGGGGTCAAAAGCGAAGCGGGCGCGAAATCCGTGGATAACGCCGGCGCGGTCAGGCGCTCTTTCCCGCCATATAGGCCGGCAGCCAGCCCTCATAGGCCGCGCGAATGTCGGCGAGGGGGATGTCGACTTTATCGGCGATCTTCAAGGCGTCGCCACTGAAGCGACCGATGATTTGGTATCCCTGTTCCCAGCCACGATTTGTGGCTGCGGACAGAAGGCCTAGCGTATCCGGTTCCGGCTTGGCGGCGATCAAGTAGCGCGCTTGGTCTTCGCCGAAAAGCCACGCACACAGAGAGCCAGTGTCGGGCGCTTGCGCTACGAGCCCAGACTGAGCTTCGGAAACATTCACAAAAAGTTCCGCACCCACACCTGCCGCGAGGCACATCTCGGCGAGGCTGACTGCGATTCCGCCGTCGGAAATATCGTGAACTGCAATTGGAGAAGGGAGCGCGTGCATGCCCAAAGCGTAAGAGCGCGCCATTCGCTCTCTTTCCAAATCAACCGGCGGCGGCGGTCCGTCTTCACGCCCCAGTATTTCGCGGAGATAGAGCGATTGCCCCAGATGCCCGCGTGTTTCGCCGACCAAGATGAGAAGGTCACCCTCCTGCGCTCCGCCGATGCGCGCGATTTTGCCGACGTCTTCGATCAGCCCGACCGCGCCGATGACGGGCGTGGGCGGAATGGCTTTGCCGTCGGTCTCGTTATAAAGGCTGACATTGCCTGATACGATAGGCAGATCAAGCGCTGCGCACGCCTCCGCCATGCCTTCAATGGCGCGCACGAACTGGCCCATGATTTCTGGGCGTTCGGGATTGCCGAAATTGAGATTGTCCGTGGCCGCAATGGGCGTAGCGCCAATTGCGGAGAGATTGCGATAGGCTTCCGCGACGGCCTGTTTTCCGCCCTCGAACGGATCGGCCGCAACATAGCGCGGCGTGCAGTCCGACGTGATCGCGAGTGCTTTGTTCGTGCCGTGAATGCGCACGATGGCGGCGTCGGTTCCCGATTGCGAGCTGTCGACCGTATCGCCCATGACGTGGCGGTCATATTGCTCCCAAATCCAGCGTTTGGACGCAATGTCCGGCGAAGCCATCAGTTTCAAGAGCGCTTGGCGGTAATCCTCAGGCTCGGGAATGTCTTCAGTCCGAACGGCGGCGGGCTTTGGCGGAACGGTCCACGGCCGGTCATAGTTTGGCGCATCATCCGCCAGCGGCGCCACGGGAATGTCGCAGACCGTTTCGCCTTGATGGCGCAGGACAAGCCGGCCTGTATCCGTGGTCTGTCCGATGACGGCGGCGTCGAGGTCCCATTTCTCGAATATCGCTTTGGCTTCCGCTTCGCGCCCGGGCTTCAAGATCATCAGCATGCGTTCTTGAGATTCCGACAGCATCATTTCATACGCTGTCATGTTCTCTTCGCGCTGAGGCACGTCGTCGAGGTCAAGCTCGACGCCGATGCCGCCCTTATCCGCCATTTCAACGGATGACGAGGTAAGACCGGCGGCGCCCATGTCCTGAATGGCGGCGATGGCGTCGGTGGCCATGAGTTCCAGGCAGGCCTCGATAAGAAGCTTTTCCTTGAACGGATCGCCGACCTGCACTGTCGGGCGCTTTTCATCTTCTCCTTCGGAGAACTCGGCCGAGGCCATGGTCGCGCCGTGAATGCCGTCGCGGCCTGTCTTGGCGCCTACATAAACGATGGACTGGCCCGGCTCGGCGCCGCGCGCGTAGAAAATCTTGTCCTGATCCGCGATGCCCACGGCCATCGCATTGACGAGAATGTTGCCGTTATAGCCGGCGTGGAAATTGGTCTCCCCGCCTACGGTCGGCACGCCGACGCAATTGCCGTAACCGCCAATGCCCGCGACCACGCCGGCGACCAGCGAGCGCGTCTTGGGATGTTCCGGCGCGCCGAAGCGCAAGGCGTTGATCAGAGCGACGGGCCGCGCGCCCATGGTGAAGACGTCGCGCAAAATGCCGCCTACGCCGGTCGCTGCGCCCTGATAGGGCTCGATGAAAGAGGGGTGATTGTGGCTCTCCATCTTGAAGATGCAGGCCTGAGGCTCACCGTTTGGTCCGGGGCCGATATCGACGACGCCGGCGTTCTCGCCCGGCCCTTGAATGACCCGCGGTCCGGTGGTCGGCAGCTTGCGCAGATGCCGGCGTGAGGATTTGTACGAGCAGTGCTCCGACCACATCACCGAAAACACGCCGAGTTCGACCAGATTAGGCGGTCGGCCGAGGCGGTCGAGCACGACGCCCCATTCTTCCTCGGACAGCCCGTGTTCGCGGGCGTCCTCAAGCGTCATGGCGGCGGAGTTGCGGGGCGGTGCGGCGGCGTCTGTCATGATGGCTGATTAGCCCAAGCCGTGGGGGATTCGCAAAGCTTCCGGGCGCTCATGCAGAGAAGCCTCAATTTTCCCGACGCCCTAGGCCTTCGGTGGCGCGCACGGCCTCGGCATGCGCCGCAAAGCGCGCCGCCTGGCGCCGGTTCAGTTCGGCGCGCTCGGATCTGAGATATTCCAGGCGCAGCAGGGCCCGACGAATGGCGCGCATGTCGTCGAGCTCGTCGAATTGAACACGCTCGGCGGCGAGCAGTTCGGCGAGGGCGGCGGCCTCGATTTCGTCGATCCAAAAGGCGCGTTGAAACCGGAGCGTTGCTTCGTCTTCGACCGCATCGCGGTCCTCATTCAATGCGCGCAAGGCGAGGCTCGCGTCGCGCAGATGCGCAGCGCCCATGCGCACCGCGTAATCAATGCGGGACTGCGCGGCGAAATCGGAAGGCGTCGCGTCATGACCGCCCCGCGTGACGAACATCAACACGGGACCTTCGCCGTCGAGATCGAAGACGTCGACCACGGGGCCTTCGTTCGGGCCGGCGCGGTCGACCAGCACGAGGATGTCATCGCGTCCATCCTCGTCAATATCGGCGGCCGTCGCCGCCAGCGGCGTCCCGATATGCGTGGCCGGGACGTCCCAGCCCTCGACCTCGAGCGTGTAGTGCTGTGCGCTCACAGCGCGCGCCTGCGCGATCCGCCCGTCATCAAATTGGAAACGCGCGGTGGCCGCTGGCGCTTCCTGCGCTGCGACCGGAACAAGGAGCGCCTGGGCGAGCGCTGCAACGAGCACTGTGTGCAGAAAGGCAAACCCGGGCTGAATCGTTAGTTTCATGCGTCGCTCTTCAGACCGACGCTTTCAAGATAAGCGCGAACGCCTTCGAGATGACGCTCGTAATTGCGCCAGCGCGCGACCGAGCGGTCGTGCAGCGGCTCGCGCACCTGCCAGCGGCTGGCGGTTTTGACGGCCTCGCGGCGCTTGTGAAACTCGAGGCAATTGTCGTCCCACTCCAAGCCGAGAAAGGCGAGCAGGCGCTCCACCTCCGGCCGCGGATCGGCGATCACGGCCTCATAATCGACCGTCAGCACGTCTTCAGGCCAGATCTTGGCCCAATGCTCCATCAAGCGACGTTCCTGGAGGAGCTGGTGCGCCGTGTTCTCCAAATCGAGCGCATAGCCCATCGCGTGGTCGAGATGCAGGAAGTATACGGATAGGCAATTATCGAGCGGGTTGCGTCTTGTGCGAATCATTTTGGCGTCCGGAAACATGCGCTTGATGAGCCCGACCGCGCGGAAATTGTCGGGGCGCTTATCCGTGATGTGAACCGCGTCCGGAAAGACGCTGGCGAGCTGGCGCAGATAGCTTTGGGCGACGGTTTTTATCTGGCTTTCCGGCGCATTGGCGACGCCGGCCGGACTGGCGAGCCCGCGCATCAGCCGAGGAATAATATCAAACTCGCCGCCGGCCGTGATCTGCGGATGGCCGGCGAGAATGCGTTCGCACAGGGTCGAGCCCGAGCGGAACATGCCGAGGATGAAAATCGGCTGCGGTTTTGACGCAGCTCGCGGCTCAGACTGGGGCGGCGCGGGAAAAGCCGCCATCCAGTCCTGGACAAAACGTTCTTCAGCGGCGCGGTTAAAGAGCACGCGGCCGGGCCCCGCGCCCTGCGCGCTGGCGGCGTTGGCGGCCGAATAAGCCGCAAACGCGTCGTCATAAGCGCTGCAGGAATCGTAAAGCCGTCCGAGCGCGAAACCCAATGCCGCGCGCCCCATGGGGTTGGTTCCATGCGTCCCAAGCGCCGTCTTGACCCGCGCAATCATTGGGTCGTCCGTGTCCGATGCTTTGTCGAGCTCGGAGAGGCGCGAGAGCGCGTCGGGATCATTCGGCGCCAGGACAAGAAGGCGCTCATAAACTTCGCGCGCAGATTCCCGGTCGCTTAAATCCTCATGCGCGTTTGCGAGGTTCATCAGCGCGGGCGCATAATTTGGGTTTATCGCCAGCGCTTGGTTCAGTTCACGCACGGCCTTATCGGGCTGTTGCAGGTCGTCGGAAAAAATGACCGCGCGGTTGAGCCTGATTTCCTCAGGGCCCTGCGCTTGATGTTTCAACGCCTGTTCGTATGCGTTGAGCGCATCGTGAAAGCGTCCCGCGCGCCGCAGCAGAAGACCGTAATTATACCAACAATCTGGCAGGCCGGGATATTGCGAGAGCAATTGATGATATGCCGCGATCGCTTCGGGCACGCGCTGGGCGCGTTCCAGCGCCTGGGCCTGGCCGGCCAATTGCTGGAGGTGAAAGGGAACGGTCACGCAGTCATCCGGCTGTTCATCGGCTCGCGCTTCAGCGTCACTCAGAACCAAAGCCGCGTCAAAGCTGGCCTTGCACCGCCATCAGGCGGCTTCGAGCACGCTCTGGAACAAGCCGACGCCGTCATCACCGCCATGCAGCAGATCTACTGCGCGCTCGGGATGCGGCATCAGGCCGAGCACATTGCCCATCTCGTTCGAAATGCCCGCTATGTCGCGCGCCGAGCCGTTGGGATTGTCTCGATAGCGGAAAATGACCCGTCCATCGCCTTCGAGGCGGTCGAGCGTGTCTTCGTCGGCGACGTAGTTGCCGTCGTGATGCGCGATCGGAAACACGACCTCGCGCCGGCCCTGATATGCAGCCGTGAAGCGCGAATTGGCGTTGGCGATTTCGAGCGGCTCGGGTCGGCACACGAAATTCAGCCCGGCATTGCGCAACAGCGCGCCGGGCAGAAGGCCCGTCTCGCAGAGAACCTGGAAGCCGTTGCACACGCCGATGACGGCGACGCCGCGGTCGGCTTCGCGTTTGAGCGCCGGCACGATGGCTGAGCGTGCAGCGATCGCGCCACATCGCAGATAGTCGCCATACGAAAACCCGCCCGGCGCGACGATGAGGTCGAGGCCGTCTGGAAGCTCGGTTTCCTTGTGCCAGATCATGGCCGGGGTCTGACCGGTGATGCCTTCGATGGCGACGGCGGCGTCTCGGTCGCAATTGGAGCCGGGAAAAACGATGACGGCGGACTTCATGGCGTTGGGCTCACAATATCCAGGCGAATGCGCGTTTGAGTTCTGAGTCGGCGTTTTCATCGTAGCATCGACCGTGCGCCAGCAATACGCGCTGTGGCGACCAATCGATCATCTGCTGGACGGCGTCGCGCAATTCCGGCTTTCGCTTGCGGAATGTGACCCGCAAATCGCGCGGCATTGATCCGTTGGGCTCCAATACGCCGCCGAGGCGCATCAGAAAGCGCAGCCCGGCGCACTGCACGCGCTCGCGTTCGAAATTCTCGATCATGTCGGTGAGAACGAGCGTGCGTGAGGGCGCATGAAAGAACTCGACCTCGGTCATGAACGAGCCGGGCGCGGAGACTTGCGCGATCTCGCCGAGCCATTCCGGCGGCGCGGGTCCATCGAGCACGGCGTCGAAATCCGCAAAGTGGTCCTTGGAGCGCTCGGGGACACGCGGCGCTGCGTAAGCGCACGCCTCTGGATAGGCAGCCTTCCATTCCGGCAGCCACCAATAGTGGATCTTGTTTGGCGCGATCAGCGCGCGGATCGGTCCGAGCGCATCGATCTCTGCACGCAGCTCGGCCGTGAGCGGCGTCGGCGAGTGCAGCCACAAGCCGCCATCAGAGAGCCGGATCACGGTCATTCGCGTCGTGAACGGCAGGCGAAACATGGCGTAGGTCATGTCGATGACCGGTCCGTCGACGATCCAGACATCGGGCGCGACGGGCTTCAGGGTGTTGAGCGGCTCATACGCGCTGAGGCAGCTCATGGCGGGCTAGAGCCTCCCTTTTCAGGCGCCTGAGCCGGGGCCATAAGCGCCAAGGAGGGCGAATGCAGCGAAGATGGCCGCCGTCCAGTTGAGCCGCGTGTGAAAATTACGCGCCGCGCGCGCAGCCGGCCGGATCAGGTTCCAGAGACCTTGGACGCCCGCCGCAATGATATAGACGCCGGCGGGCAGCCCGAATGCGGCCACGACCACCATCACATGCAGCAGTCCCGGCGTTTCGAGCGGGAACAGATATGGCGCGACCGCCGCCGCTGCGCTGACGAATATGATGAGAAGAGTGAACGCCCAGGAACTCGACATTGCGCTCAGCCCGGCGCCGAGGCGGCGTACATGACGAAGGCCGCAAAGCCGCCGATGAGAAACGCAGTCACATTGACCCGCGAATGCAGATTGCCGGCCTCGCGTGCAGGACGGCGCAAGGCGTTCCAAAGCAATTGCAGAACGGTCGCCAGCAGGAAGCCTGTAATGGCAGGCGCCATCGCGTAGCCCACCGCTTGACCTTGCTCGTCCGGCGTCATGCGCGACCACGGTTCAAGGTAAGCGACAAGGTTCGGGGCCGTGACCACAGCTGCGATCAAGATCGAAAAGAACCAGGCCATGTCACATCCCCCCTCGCCAATTCAACTCGGGCGGGAGCGGCGGTTCACTCCGCCGGCGCAACCGCCACGATGTCGATGTGATAGCGCTCGATGACCGGATTTGCGAGCAGCTTCCGGCACATCTCCTCGACGCGCGCGCGCGCTGAGTCGACATTCGTTTCGCCGGTCAGTTCGAGTTCGATGAGCTTGCCCTGGCGCGCGGATGCGACTTCGTCAAAGCCGAGGCCGCGCAGCGCGTTCGCAACGGCCTGACCTTGCGGATCAAGCACACCCTGTTTCAGGTCAATCCGAACGATCGCTTTCATTCGGCGGCTCCGGTTTCGCCGACCACCGTGAGATTGGGCGGCGGGTCCTTCATGATGCCCAGCCGGCGCGCGACTTCGGCATAAGCTTCGGTCACCCCGCCGAGATCGCGGCGGAAGCGGTCCTTGTCCATCTTTTCGTTGGTCGTCATGTCCCAGAGACGACAGGAATCCGGGCTGATTTCATCGGCCACGATCGTGCGCACCATCTCGCCTTCATAGAGCCGGCCATATTCCAGCTTGAAGTCGATCAGCTTGATGCCGACGGCGGCGAACAGACCGCACAGAAAATCGTTCACGCGCAGGGTCAGCGAGACCATGTCGTCGATCTCCTGGGTCGAGGCCCAGTTGAACGCCGTGATGTGTTCTTCCGAAACGATCGGGTCCTGAAGCGCGTCGTTCTTGTAGTAAAACTCAACGATTGAGCGCGGCAGCGCAGAGCCTTCCTCCAGGCCGAGGCGCGTGGCGATCGAACCGGCCGCGACATTGCGGCACACGACTTCGAGCGGAATGATCTCAACCTCGCGGATGAGCTGCTCGCGCATATTGAGCCGACGGATGAAATGGGTCGGCACGCTGATCGTGTTCAGCTTCTCCATGATGAATTCGGAGATGCGGTTGTTCAGAACGCCTTTGCCTTCCAGGCGCGCGTGCTTCTGGTTGTTGAAGGCGGTCGCATCGTCTTTGAAATACGCCACAAGCGTGCCGGGCTCGGGGCCTTCATAGAGGATCTTGGCCTTGCCCTCGTAGACCTTCTTGCGTCGCGTCATACGGTCGAACTCCAGTAGCGAGCGCGTGGTGCGCGCTTAGCGCGCGAAGAGTGGGCCGCCGGCCCGAGCGAGTCGCTGCGCGGACGCCGACGTTAGCTGAAGGGGCCTGTGCTCACAACGAGGGGCGGCTCGATGCGTTGCCTCACGCGCCAATGCGGGCTAGAGCCTAATTCGACGGCAGGGAGCAAGGTCATGACCGGTTTCAGCGATCGCGAAAAGGCTTTCGAGAACAAGTTCGCGCACGATCAGGAGCTCGCGTTCAAGATCGCAGTGCGCCGAAACAAGCTCTTAGGGCTGTGGGCCGCCGAACTCTTGGGGCTGTCGGGCGATGAAGCCGAGGCCTACGCCAAGGAAGTCGTCAAATCCGATTTCGAAGAAGCCGGCGATCATGACGTTTTCCGCAAGATTCGCGGCGATTTCGACGCCAAGTCGGTTGATCAGTCCGACCATCAGATCCGCCGTCAGATGGAAGTGCTGATGGCCGAGGCGAGCGCTCAGATCCAAAGCGAAGGCTGAGCGCGGCGCCTGTCGCGCCCTCACACGCTTTCATCGCCGCAATTACTCAAACGTCGCCCTGACGCTGCAGCGCGCGTTCAATCGCGCGCGTGATCTGATCGCGTGTTTCGCGCACCGTCAGAATATCCAGAACATCACCGTCGGCGGGATCGACCAACGCCACGAAGCCGGTCTGGCCGCGCCGCGCTTCCCATATGCGCGAAACGCCGTGTTCTTCCGCCAGCGCGTCGAGTTCCTCGCGATTGAACATCGACCAGGTCTGATTGAGGCGCAGGAATTCGACGGGTCGTCCGGCGAAATCGGGCTCGACATCCTCGATGCGCGGATCGAGCACGCGGCAGGCGGCGCAAAAGCTGGAAAAGAACATCACCGCGACGACTGGCTGGTCCTCTCGCGCAGGCTCCGCCTCCTGGGCTTGCGCGGTCGCGCTGAGGAAGACGAGGGCGGCGAAGGCGGCGAGCATGCGCATTCAGTTTCTCCGGCGTTTGTAAGCAGCGGCGCTTATGATCGCGTACCCTGTAGAAGCGCTCGCACGCCAGTCACATCGCTGCGAGCGACGAATGCGAGGCGCTAAAATGCGGATAAGGGGTGATTTTCCCGCAAGTTTCGGCTTTCTGGAGCGGCTCATCCTTCGAGGGATAATCAGATGACCAGAGCTTTTCACCGCGCCGCCGCGCTTGCCGTCGTCGCTCTTTCGGCGAGCGCGTGTGCTTCCAGCCTCTCTCCGAACAATCTCATCCGCGGCGATCGCGATCAGATAGCTGGCCTTGAGGCCGAACTCGCCGCCGCTGAGGCCGAGACGCAGCAATTGCGTACGCAGCTCGAAGCAGCGCGCGAATCGCATGAGACCTGTCAGGCCGAAAACGCCGAGCAGACGGAAACGATTGAACGCCTGCAGGCCGAAATTGATCGCTTGCGCGGCGTGCGCCGCTAGGCCTTCAGCTCGCTGACGCCTCAGCCATTTGCGGGCCGAACACGGCGTTGAAGATCACGTCGACATTGGCGAGATGCGGGCCAAGGTCGAAGCAGGCTGCGATCTCTTCGGGCGACAGCGCGGCCGTTACGTCGCCATCGGCGGCGAGGAGGTCGCTGAAGCGCTCGCTTCCGCGCCAGGCCTGCATCGCGTTGCGCTGCACGATGGCGTAGGCGTCCTCGCGGGTGACGCCGGCCTGTGTGAGCGCAAGCAGAACCTTTTGCGAAGCATGCAGGCCGCCGAGCTGTTCCAGGTTCCGCTTCATATTGTCTTCGTGCACGACCAGTCCTTCGATGACGCCCGCGAGCCGGTGCAGCGCGAAGTCCAGATGAATGGTCGCATCCGGACCGATCGCGCGCTCAACGCTTGAATGCGAGATGTCGCGCTCATGCCAAAGCGCGACATTCTCCATCGCCGGCGTGACGGCCGAGCGCACGAGGCGGGCAAGGCCGGTCAGATTTTCCGTCAACACCGGATTGCGTTTATGCGGCATTGAGGACGAACCCTTCTGCCCCTTGCCGAA
>JAUIEH010000061.1 GCA_030428405.1 Alphaproteobacteria bacterium | reverse complement strand
CGCGCAAGGCGGCGCTCTCAGTCATGACATCTCTCCCCGGCTCGCGCCTTCCGCAACATTCTCCATCGCCTAGAAAGCTTATGGATCAAGCAAAGTCACGCTCGCGACGGCGCCCACATTACGTCTTGGTCATGATTTCGCCGCATCAGCGCGCGACCGCTCTCGCCCACGAGACGCGCTTTGCGCTCGAATTTCGTTTCTAGGAGCGAATGAATGCTACGACATGTTCTTGCGGCGTCCGCCGCGGTTTGCGCTTTTGTGGGCCCTGCGCTCGCCCAGGACTATAATCTGGAGGCGGGTTACGGCTCCTCCGAGCTGACATCCGGCTTCCTGCCCGATCCTGTGGCCGTTGAGCTGCAAGCCGGCGGATCCGTGGACGCCAGCTCTCTCGGCGAAGGCTGCCTCGGCATGATCGCTGAAGCGCCCGATTACGAGCTGACCTTCGAAGCCGGCCCACTGCCGCTCTACCTCTCCGTTGAATCCGAAGCCGACACCACGCTCGTGGTCAACGCGCCGGACGGCTCCTGGATCTGCAATGACGATTCTCAGGGCCTGAACCCCGGCCTCACATTCGAGCCCGCTGAATCCGGCGTCTATGACATCTGGGTCGGCGCCTATAACGCGGCCGACGGCTTCCCGGAAGCCACGCTGTTCATCTCTGAGCTCGGCGAAGGCAATCTCGGCGGCGGCATGAACGCCGACGGCCTCGACACGGTCGCAGCCTCGGGCGGTCCCAACTGGACCTTGCCGCCGACCTACGGCACGGCTGAGCTGACCACCGGCTTCCTGCCCGACCCGCACACGGTCGAAATTCAGGCGGGCGGCGAACTCGACGCCAGCGAGCATGATCTCGGCCCGGGCTGTCTCGGCAATATCGCGACCGCGCCGGACTATGACGTCGTCTACACGGCGGGCGAGACCTTCCCCCTGATCTTCAGCGTCGAGTCAGAAGCCGACACCACGCTCATCATCAATGGGCCGGACGGTTCCTGGCACTGCAATGACGACACCAATGGCCTCAACCCGCAAGTCACGTTCGAAAGCCCCCAATCGGGTCTCTACGACGTCTGGGTCGGCACCTATTATGAAGGCGACGGCCTGCCGCCCGCCACGCTCAACGTAAGTGAAATCGCCAACTAAAAGCGACTTCGCACCACGCTGAGTTCATCAGTGCAAAAATGGCCAAGCCCGCGCGGAAACGCGCGGGTTTGGTTTGTTTTAATCGACGAACAGATTCGCGTGGGACCAATTGCTAGAATGCGAATTATCTCCCGACAGGGCCGAGGAAACGCACCAATTTCCGTGTAACGTCATAATATACGTCTGATGGATCATTCCCATCGCAACAAACAACAGCCTCCACTGCAAATGACCGACAGCTTGAGACTCAGCGTCATCGTCTCCCACCAGAATAACCTTGCCTCCAGTAAGTGCTTTTCGCGCATTGGCATGCATCAAAGAGCGCAGTTCATTGCACATTTTCTGATCAATCTGATTCGCCGCACCATGCGCAAATTTATTTCGGATTTTTCTTAATTTGTCACTATACTGCCAAATAAAATCTGGAACAGATAGCATTCTTAACAACTCACAACAGATTCTAATATTCAGACCGTTTCCGTAAATTTGGTCGGCTTTCGGAAGTACTGATATTGTTTTCTTTATTAAACACCGCTCAACAAGAAAATACATTCTCAAAACAAGCCCCAGATCGTCATTGGTCCTCAACATTTTCCGAGTTTCCTCGAGATCATAAGGGGGGTTTAATTTTATAGGCTCTTTCATGCTGGTCTCATTGAATCAACGAACGGCGTATTTGAATCAAATTAGTCGCGCTGAAACGATTGCAGATTCAGCGCAAACAGCTGCTCAATATTAACTCTAACAATCACCCCCCCCGCCTACAACGGAATGTTGTCGTGCTTTTTCCAGGGATTGGATTGCTGCTTGTTGCGCAGCGTTCTGAGCGAACGGATGACCCGCCTGCGCGTTGAGTGCGGCTGAATGACGTCGTCGAGATAGCCGCGCTGGGCCGCAACGAAAGGATTGGCGAAGCGGTCTTCATATTCCTTGACGTGCTCGGCCATCTTCTCGGGGTCGTCCGCATCCTGACGGAAGATGATTTCAGCCGCACCCTTGGGCCCCATCACCGCGATCTGAGCGGTCGGCCAGGCATAATTCACGTCGCCGCGAATATGCTTCGAGCTCATCACGTCATAGGCCCCGCCATAGGCCTTGCGCGTAATCACCGTGACCTTCGGCACGGTGGCCTCGGCATAGGCGAATAACAGCTTCGCGCCGTGCTTGATGAGGCCGCCATATTCCTGGCGCGTGCCCGGCAGGAAGCCCGGCACGTCGACAAAGGTCAAAAGCGGAATGTTGAAGGCGTCGCAAAAGCGCACGAAGCGCGCAGCCTTGCGGCTGGCGTCAATGTCGAGCACGCCGGCGAGCGTCATCGGCTGATTGGCCACGACGCCGACGGTGGAGCCTTCCAGCCTGATGAAGCTCGTCACGATATTGGCGCCGTAATCGGGCGCGACCTCGAACACGTCGCCCTCATCGGCCACGCGCGCGATGAGTTCTTTCATGTCATAGGGCGTATTCGGATTTTCCGGGACCAGCTTGTCCAGGCTTTCATCAATGCGGTCGGGGTCGTCATATGACGGCCAGACCGGCGGGCGCTCGCGATTGGACAGTGGCAGGAAATCGATCAGGCGGCGCATCTGGATGAGCGCTTCGAAATCGTTTTCGAAAGCGCCGTCGGCGACGCCGGATTTCTTGGTGTGAACACTCGCCCCGCCGAGACCTTCATGATCGACGATTTCATTCGTCACCGTTTTCACCACGTCGGGCCCGGTGACATACATGTAGGAAGTGTCTTTCACCATAAAGATGAAATCCGTCATGGCGGGCGAATAAACGTCGCCGCCCGCGCACGGTCCCATGATGACGGAAAGCTGCGGCACGACGCCCGAAGCGAGCACGTTTTGCAGGAAGATGTCGGCATAGCCGGCCAGGCTCGCCACGCCCTCCTGGATGCGCGCGCCGCCGGCGTCGAACAGACCGATCAAGGGCGCGCCGTTGCGGATCGCGGCTTCCTGGATTTTGACGATCTTCTGGGCGTGGGTCTCCGACAAGGAGCCGCCGAACACCGAGAAGTCCTTGGCGAAGACATAGACCGGCCGGCCATTGATCGCGCCGCAGCCGGTGACCACGCCGTCGCCGGGAATGCGTTTGTCCGCCATGCCGAAATCGACGCAGCGATGTTCGACGAACATGTCGTATTCTTCGAAGGAGCCTTCATCGAGCAAGAGCTCCAACCGCTCGCGCGCCGCCAGCTTGCCCTTGGCGTGCTGCGCCTCGCGGCGCTTTTCGCCGCCGCCCATGCGCGCGCGCGCGCGCCGCTCCTGAAGCTCCTCGAGAATGTCTTTCATGCCGCCCGCCCGGTTATTCGTGCTCATGTCGCCCGTCGCCCGCCGTCATTAAGCACGCGACGCGCAAGCCTTACGCCATTTTGGGCGCGCGCGCTGTATCCGCCAAGCGCGGGCGCAACGACAAGACGCAAAACCTGCGACGAATGCAGTCGCAAACTTGGCCGGATGCAGCTTTGCGTTGTAGCGTTTTTGCGCGTGGGGAGTTGGATCGCCGTTATTGCGCGCGGCCAAGCGTGGGGGAGTAAACATGAAAGTCTCGACATTGACCGCAGCGCTTGTGAGCGCTGCGCTATTCAGCTGTGCTTCAGGCGCACAGGCGCCGCCGGTGGAGGCTTATGCAGGCCTCCCCGATGTCGGCGACATCGCGATTTCACCGGACGGTTCGCGCCTGGTCATGCTGCGTCCCGTCGACGGTCGCCATGCGGTGGCGGTCTACGGCGTTGAGGATTTAACGACGCCGCAGCGCGTCGGCTCGGTCGGCGACGAGTTGCGGATGGTTGATGTCAGCTGGGCCGATGACACGCATGTGTTGGCGACGGTCTACGGCACGGGCGAGTTTCAGACGTCCGACGGCATGCGCACCTATTCGGTTTCACGCGCCATGTCGCTGGACGCCAATACGGGCGACGCGAATATGTTGTTGCGTAACGTGCCCGGCGCCAACACCTCCGCGATCATGAGCCTCCTGCCCGGTGAGGAAAACCGTGTACTGATGGCCGGCTTCTTCCGCACCAGTTCCGGCAATATTTTCGCGACCTACCGCGTGAACCTAAATAGCGGCAGCGGCCGCGAAGCCTTTTTGAGTGCGGACGGTCCGAACACGATCGACATGGCGTATTCCCCGGAGGGCGAACCGGTCGCTCGGATGGATCACGACGCGCTCGCACGTGTCGTTTCGATCCGCCGCAACGGCAATGGCTGGCCTGAAGTTCACCGCTGGGAAAGCGTCGGCCGACCGCCCGTTGACATGGTCGGCGTCATTAATAATGGCGCCTCCGTCGTTCTGCGCGGCTATTTCGAAGGCAACAATATCGTCTTGCGAGCGCTCGATCTTCAATCGGGCGCCATTACGCCGCTGGCCTCCGCGCCGAGCGGGCATGATATCGACCACATTGTTGAAATTCCGTATACGATGGAAGTCATCGGATACACTTATACGGATGACCGCTCGCGTCAGCGCTTCTTAGACTCCGAACTTGAAGGTCGACGCGCAGCCATCGAAGGCGCGCTTGGCGGCGATCCAGTCCATATCATATCGTGGAGCCGGGACCGTTCTCGCATGGTTGTTTCAGTGCAGGGAGCGCAGGACGCCGGTTCGTATCACTTTTTCGACGCCAATTCGATGAATCTGGCCCCAATCGGCTTCGCTTATCCCAACATTCCGGTCGAACAGATCGCTGAGGTGCGCGAGATTACATTTGGCTCACGCGACAATATCACCATCCCGGCGTTTTTGACGATCCCGCCAAGCATTTCTGGAACACCGCGCAACATGCCGATGGTTGTGCTTCCCCATGGCGGACCGGAAGCGCGTGACACCAGCGATTTCTACTGGCTCTCACAACTCATCGCGAGCCGTGGCTATGTCGTTCTTCAGCCGAATTTCCGCGGTTCCTCCGGGTACGGCGCGAATTTCCGCAATGCCGGTTACACCCAATGGGGCCATGCAATGATTGACGACATCGCCGACGGCGTCGCGGCGATGATTTCGGAGGGTGTCGCCGATCCCAACCGGATTTGCGCCGTGGGCTGGAGCTATGGCGGATATGCTGCTTTAGCCCTGGCGATGCGCGACGAACCAGCGCTCGACTGCGTCGCTTCCGTGAACGGCGTCACCGATGTTGAATCAATCGTCGGCGATGCGCAGCGCGACCTCGGCGATCCGGCGTTTATCAACTGGCTGCGTTCCTATGTCGGCAACGCCTCGCAAGAGCGTTTGCGCGGCATGTCGCCGATGTGGAATGCGCGCTTAATCACAGAACCGACATTGCTTATTCAGGGTGAGGAAGACACCAATGTGCCGGTGTCGCACGCGCGTGGATATGAGCGCGCAACACGCGGCGCATCCCATGTCGAAGTCGTCATTCTGCCAGGCGACGACCATTACATGCTTCGTCCTGACACGCGACTGGAAGTCGCACGTAGACTGACGAGCTTCCTGGCTCAGCATCTGAACTGAAGGCAAAGACGCACAAACCGCGCGGGCGGGGGTCAGAGACCTCCGCCCGCGCGGGCGTCATACTCAGCTTCGAAGTCGCGCATGGTCCGCCGTGGACGCGGCGTGCGCAGCGCAAGCCAGGCCACCGTCGCAGTAACGACGCCTGCGCCGGCGAGCAGGAAAAACGCAGACGCAAACGGAATGCCGAGCACGGCTGAAATAAGCTCCGCGATCGGACCAGCGAGCGTGTAGCGGAAGATGTCGGCGACGCCATTGGCGATGCCCGTCACGCCGCCGGCTTCCTCGAGCAGCGCGCGCCCGCCGAAAAAGACCGGGAAAATCAGCCACCAGTAAGCCCAAACGCCGGAGCAAGAACCGCTTCGCGTGCGCGCGCTATTTCGACGAGACGAATGGGTCCGCCCACGTGAATCAGACTCGGCGTGGAATTCGCTGTGAGCGCGGCGGTCGCCACGGCTTTGGCTTTGGCTTTGGCTTTGGCTTTGGCTTTGGCTTTGGCTTTGGCGTCGGCTGTCGCCATCATCATCGCTATAGGCGTAGAAATAGTGTTCGCGGCGCCCGCGCCGCCTGCTCGATCTGTGCCGGCGGCGGCTGCGCGGCTCGGCGTCCGCGTCGAACTCGGCGTCCAGCTCAAAGTCGAAATCATCGGCGCGGCGACTGCGGCGCGCGCCTGAAAAGCTCTCATCGAGATCGCGCAGCGCCTCGTCGAGCTCGCGCATGGATCGGTCGAGCCCGCGTTCAAAGGCATGCATATGTATGCGAATACGGCGATACCACTGGCTTCCCGTGCGGTGTCGTCGACACATATGCTCTTGCTCCGCCGCTAGAACTTATCGAAATTCGATAATAACGCGGCAGCGCGCGGCGGTGCAAGAAAAGAGTTTTCCGCTCCCTATTCGCTCGACGCCAAACGGCGCGCATCAAATGTGGCGACCTCTCCGCCGCGCACCCGGCACGTCACCGCCCAGCGCGAAAAGCCCTCGCGGCCATGCACGACGATCGGTCCCGTCACCCGATAGGTGACGCCGTCATCGTCGCCGAGACCGCCAGCGAGTTCGACTTCCTGATCGACATCGGGCGTGGACTCGAATTGCGCGGAGTAATCCGCATCGCCCCAGGCCGAGACCATCACGCGACGCGCGCAGGTGGCGACGGCGACTTCGGCGGCCTCAAAGCCGCGCTCGTCCCACAATTCGCGCTCGACATCATAAGCCGCGTAGCTCGGCGCGGCGCCGCGCGCGGGCCGGCGCGCGGCGGTCTCGGGCGCTGACGGTCGCGGACGCGGCGTAGCACGCGCGGGCTCACGCACCGGTTCGCCGAGATCGGCGAGCACGGTTTCCCCGACCGCCTCCTCGGCCGCAGGCGCAGGCGCGGTAGACGGCGCCGGCATGGGCGCAGGCGGCGGGTCGAGCGGCGCCAGCGGCGTGGGATCCAGCGAAGGACGCGGTGAGGCCGCGCGCGGTCCCGGACCGATCGGCGCAGGCCCCGAAGCCGATGTCGACGCTTCTACGCGCGGTGACGGTTCGGGCGTCGGCGCGGGACGCGGCCGCGTGCGCGGCGCCGGGCGCGGGCTCGGCGCAGGACTCGAGACCGAGGGCTCCAGAGACGCCGTTTCGCGCGGCTCGAACGGCGCAAACGGATCAGCGTCTTCGGGCACGATTTGCGGGCGTGGGCGCGGACGACCGCCAATGCCGGGACGCATGCCGCCCGGCACGGTCGCCGGCGGCGTGTGCTCAGCCGGTCGGCGCGTCGACGGCGCGGGACGGCGCGGCGGCGTCGCCGCCGGCGCAGGCGCGGCGGCTGGCGGCGCAGCGGTCGGCGGCGCAGCGCTGGCGACATCGCGCGCCGTGCGGGCCGGCGCAGGGCGCTGGCTCGGCGGCGCAATGGACGTATCGGGCGGCGGAAGGCTCGCGGCCCGCTCCCCTTCAATCGCTGGCGGCGCAGACGGTCTGCGCGCTTCAGGATGCGGAATGGGCGCGGTTGAAACACGCGGCGCTGGTTCCGGCGTCGGGCGCGCACTCGGCGTCGGACGCGGGCGTGGCGGCGTCATCGGCGCAGCGGTGACCGGCGCGCTGGGCGCAGCTCTTGGTGCGCGCGGATCGCGAGCGGGCGCGCTGTCGCGAGCGCTTTCGCGGTCCGAGCCGGAATAGCCGTAAGTGGGGATGTCCGCATAAGGACTTGGCTCGCTCGGCAGGCTCGCGCGACGCTCCGGGCGCGCTGGCGCTGCAGGCGGATAATAGGGCGCGACATCCGGACCGCTGGGCGCGATGAAATCGTCGTCGTGCAATTCCGCATAAGGCGCGCTTTCAATCGGCGCGGAATATGAGGCGCGCTCGACCGGAGCGACGGGCGCCGCGCGCCGGCTTGCATAGACGCGGAAGCGCGCATGACAGCCGCGATCGACCCACACGCCGCGCGGGTCCCAGCCCCAGCTTGCGCCGGGGTCGCAGGGTCTGCGCGAATTGCGATAGACGATTTCGACGCGGTCTATCTCCATACCGCCGGGCGCACGGCACCGGCGATAGAGATAGTTCGAGGAGCCGCAGACAAGATCTGCGACGACCGGCGCGGATTGAGCGTGCGCGATCTGCGCGCCCGACAGGTCGAACGCGGCCGCTGCGCCAAGCGCGGCCGCACCCCAGTATATTCGGCCCAACATCGGGTCTCCCCCGCCCATTGAGCCCCTCGCCCCGCAGGAACTCTAACGAGTGAGTCGCGGGAATGGAATTCCCCGACTGCGTTAGCGCGGCGCGTCACCTGGGGATGGGCCCTGGCTGCGCCGCGCCGCGAGAAAGCGCGCACACGCCGAAACATCCGCACGCAGACGCGTTTGGCGCTGGCGCGCTTCATCGACCACGCCCCAACGTTCCTGCTGGAATGTTTCATCAATGGTCGCAGCAACGCAGGCCGCTTCGGCGTCGAGATGCGCTTCACGAACGGCGAGCCCGAGAACGACCGAGCCCAGGAGCTGTGTTGCGTAGGCGGTCGCTGCGAGTTCGAAATCGTCGAGCGCTTCGAGCGCTGCACGCGCGGCGGCGAGCGTTTCGGGCGGCTGCGGCTGTGCGATGACGCCTGCGACGGGGATAAGCGCGATGCCGAAGCGCTCGCCCGCCCAGTCGCGCAAACCGGCCCAGGCCGCTTCCTGACGCTCGGCCAGCGCCATCGGCTCATCGGCGAGATGCGCCGTCAGATCCGTTTCGGCGTAAGCAGCGATCTCATCGATGACGCGCGCGCGCGTTTCCGTGTTCATTTCCAACGCTGCTGCTGCGAGCTGAGTCAGCCGCATGCTCTCAGGCGCGAGCGTCTCGCTTTGCCCGGCCCATTCTTCCGCGATCAGTTCACCAAGCGCTGCGCTTGGCGCGCGCAAGACTGCGCCGCTCGATGTGCGCGCCGTGCGCCCGTCCAGCAGGACGGCGTAATGGCCCTCATCGTCGGGCGCGGAAATGGAGACGTCTTTATAAAACCGGCGCGGCCGCGCCGGTTCCTTGTCGCCTGCGCTGCTCATGCCGGCAGAGCGAGAAAGCCGTCCAGGCTCGAGCGCAAAGACGCAAAGTCATCGTGAATTTCATGCGCGCCGGAGGCTACAAGTTCGCGGTGCAGATGGAAGCCCCAGGTGACGCCGATCGCGCGCACGCCGGCAGCGCGCGCCATGACGATGTCGTGCGAGGTGTCGCCGACCATCAAAGAGCGATCGCGCGCAGCCCCGACCGCGCGCACGGCTTCATCCACCATGAAGGGATGCGGCTTGCCCGGCCCGTCATCAGCGCACCAGACGGTGTCGAAATAGCGACCGATATCGTGGCGGTCGAAAATATAGTCCACGCCGCGCCGCGCCTTGCCGGTGGCGGCGCCGATCAGCCAACCGTCTTCAGACAGGCTGCGCAGCAAATCGAGCGCGCCGTCATATAGCGGCTCGGGCGTATCGCAGCGCGCGCGTCGGGCGAGAAAGGCGTTCTTGTAAGCTTCGACCAGACGCTCGACGTCAGCGTCGGAGAGATCAGGCGGCGCGAGAAATTTGCACGCCGGCGTCAGCGAAAGCCCGACGACATGGCGCGTGCGCTCATAGCCCGGCCCCTCCAGCCCGATGGCGTTGAAGGCTTCGTCCATCGCGCTCGCAATCGCCTCGCGGCTGTCGACGAGCGTGCCGTCAATATCGAAGATGCAAAATCTCAACCGACTGCGCCTCGCTTTGTTCTCGGCCTGTTCTGGCGGTGATGCACCACCGTCCCTCCGGCGTCAACCAAAGCTCACGGATCAGGCGCCACATCGAACGGCGCCGTCATGCGATTTGTGGGCGCATGAAATGGCGCTGTGCCGTGCCACATATAGGACGGAAACAATACGAGCCATCCGGATTTCGGCTCGACCCATTTCTCCGGTTCATCCG
>JAUIEH010000060.1 GCA_030428405.1 Alphaproteobacteria bacterium | reverse complement strand
CGCTGATCCAGACCAAACGAGCCGAACACGTGATCGAGCTGGGTGAAGCCCAAAAACGCATCCATTGCGGACGCGCCAAGCGCGAGATCCGCGAATAAGAGATTTGTGCCCGCCGCCAGCACCGCGCCGGCGAGCAGGATCGGCATGCGCCCGAATTTGAGCAGCAACACGCCGCCCAGGCCGATGCCCGCGATGGTCATGGCCACGCCGAAGGTCTTGGATGCGATGAACACATCGTCGAGCGAATGATGCAGCGCGCCTGCCGCAGCGGCCGGGTCGCCGAGATAGAAGGTGTAGGCGAATGCGCCCCACACAGCGTCGGTGAAGCGATAGCTCAGCGCCAGGAGGAGCACGATCAGCGCGGCCCAGCGCAAACGCCCGATCAGCTCCGCCATGGGCGCGAGGATCGACGCGTACAAAATGTCGGAAATTTCGAGCACGCGCCGGCCCAAGGGCGAGACCGCCCAGGCCGCACTCGAAGCGCCGAGCGCGCCCGCCCGCTTGCGCAGGAAGATGATGGCGACGCCCGCAAGTGCGGGTGAAAACACGCTCGCCAGAACGATGAACGGTCCGGACCCGCGCGTGAATGCGCTCGCGGATGGCGGCGGATCAGAGGTGACGGCCGAAACCATGAACCCGAACAGAGCGAACGCGGCATAGGCCCAGCCCAGAAGGACCGGCGCCAGGATGTAAAGCCGGATCTCAGGCTTTAAGTCGCCGCCGACTGCGGGCTCGATCGCGAACGCGCCGTCAGCGTCATAGCGGCGCGGCTCGCGCGCCCAGAAGGTCAGGATCAGACACACCACCGCAATGACAGCGACTATCAGATAGGTCGTGCCCCACCCCAGTCGTTCGGCGAGCAGCAAAGCCACGGCCCCGGCCAGGAAGCCCGCGCTGCGAAAGCCGAACTGATAAACTGACGATAACAGGTCGAGCGGCGCGTCATCGTCGGCGACCTCGATGCGCCAAGCGTCCACCACGACATGGAACGACGCCGAGGCGAACGCGGCGATGGCGGCCGCGCCGGTCATCGCGGCGAGATTGCCCTGTGGGTCGGAAAACGCGATCAGGATGAAGGCGAAAACCGTCACCGCCTGGAAGAACAACATCCAGCTGCGCCGCCGTCCCAGCCTGCCCAAACCTGGAACCGAGCTGCGCTGAAGTGCGGGCGCCCATAAGAAATTGAACGAATAGGCCAGCCCGATGAAGGAGATGACGCCGATCGTGGAGACACGAATGTCGGACTGCGTCAGCCAGGCGTTCAGCGTGCCGATCAGGGCCGCAAAAGGAATGCCGGAGGCGATGCCCAGGACGAACATCGTGCCGGTGCGTCCGCTGAAGATCGCTTTGAGGACGTCGCGCCAGCCATAGCGTTTCGAGCGCGTGCGGTCCTTCTCGACCACATCACCTGCTGCTGCATTCGCCTCGATTTGCGTCATGTCTCGCTTCCGCGCGTGCGCCATCCGGTCAAACAACCGAACCAACCGGCAAATTACACGCCGGGAGCGTGGCCCGGTTTCGCTGGCCGCGTCCAGCGCGCCAAGGCGGATGACAGCGCGTCTGCGTCGAGCGGCTTTGACAGAAAATCGTTCATGCCGGCCTCAAGACACGCACGGCGATCTTCCTCGCTGCAATTGGCGGTCAAAGCGAGAATCGGCGTTTGTCCCGCCGCGCCTCGCAGTTCGCGAATGCGTCGCGTCGCCTCCAGGCCGTCAAAGCCGGGCAGCCGCATGTCCATCAAGATGAGATCCAGCCGGCGCGCCGAGGCCGCAACTTCGACGGCGCCCGGACCGGTTTCGGCGGTCAGCACGTCAGCTTGTGCGCGCTTCAGCACCGACTGGGCCAGCACTCGGTTGACCGGGTTATCCTCGACCAGCAACACGCGGACGCCCGCCGTCACGGCTTGGGTTGCGGCGGCCTGATCGGGCGTCTCGTCTTCGCGCTGGGCATCGGCCAGGCACTCGCCGCGCCAGGCGCGCAGCGTATGCGCGACCAATGCATCGGGCCGGAACGGCTTGATGATCCAGCCGGCATAGCCCGCGCTCAAAAAGGTTTGCAGATCGCTGCGCTGATCCGGCGCGGCGAGCACCAGAGCCGCACGCGCATGCGGCGCTTCACTATGGGCGATGCTCGCGTCGATCAGCGCGACGCGGTCGGCGTCTTTGGCCAGCGCGGATTCCATCTCCGCCCAGCCGGCGCACATTTCGGCATGCGCGCCGAACGCGGAGAGCTGGCGCGCGGTCATCTCGGCCGAAAGCGGCTGATTGGCCACGACGAGTACGCGCGCGCCATCCAGCCGCTTGGTTTCATCCATCGGCGCAGGCTCGACCACGGGCATGTTGAGCCGCACCCAGAACTCCGAGCCGCCGGCGGCCGGCGCGGTCAATCCGACCTCGCCGCCCATGGCGGCTACGAGCCGCTTTACGATGGCGAGGCCGAGCCCTGTCCCTTCAACACCAGAAGCGCGCGCGCCGTCGGTCTGTGCGAAGGCTTCGAAAATGCGCTGGCGCTCGGCTTCCGGAACGCCCGGCCCGGTATCGCGCACACGCATGACGAGTTCGGCCTCTTCGCCGTTTTGTTCGAGACAATCGACAATGACGGCGACGGCGCCCTGGGTTGTGAATTTCACCGCATTTCCGGCGAGGTTCAGCAAAATCTGACGCAGGCGGGCGGCGTCCGCGCGGATCGTTTTCGGCGCGCGCGGGTCGAGATAAACAACGGTCTCCAGCCCCTTGGAGCGTGCGCGCGGACTGACGAGTTCGACGACCGAGCGCAGCAAGTCAGCAAGGTCGGCGTCCACCGGTTCAAGCGTGAACGCGCCCGCCTCGAGCTTTGCGGCGTCGAGCACGTCATCAACGAGCGTCAGCAGATGGCGCCCGGAATCAGAGATCGCCGTCACATAGGCGTTTTGCTCCGGCGACAACTCCGTGCCGCGCAAGAGATCAGCCATGCCCAAGACGCCGATCGCGGGCGTGCGCAATTCATGCGTGATCGTGGCGAACAGGGTCTCGCGCGTGCGCGCTGAAATTTCAGCCGCCTCGCGCGCATGGCGCAGCGCGGCTTCATTGGCGCGGCGCGCAGAGACGTCGCGACCGACCCCGATCGAGCCGCCGCCGGGAAGCGGGGTCTCTTCCCATTCAAAGCACGCCCAACCGGCCACAGTTTCAACTTCGATGTCGACGCGCCGGCGGCCTTGTCCGCCCGCAATCGTCCGGCGCGGCGCGAAATTGAGCCGACGCCCGCGCCAATATTCCGCGTGACCGCCAAAGGCGCGCCGGAAGGCGGCGTTGACATAGACGATGCGCCCCTCGCCGTCGCGTGCGGCGACGATGTCGGCGATAGCGTCGAGCAGACGGCCTGCGGCCTCCGCTTCGGCTTGCGAATGCGCGGAGGCGGCGGGGTCAGCTTGTGCGCTGATCCGGCTGGAGAAAGTTTTGGGGTTGTCGTCGGTCATGCTCGGTTCACGGCTGTCTCAGCCGCCAGAATGCATGGCCGGTCTTAAAAAAACGCGATCGCTGCGAAGGTTTGAAACGGCTTGGACCGCCTGTTTCACGTGGATCGGCGCAATCGCCGAGCGTCTAGCCCTCGGCCGGCGCCGGCGCGCGGTCCCTTATCCATTGCGAAAACAGCCATTTCTCACCGGACGTGGGCGGCCTGCCGGCATGCAGCGTGTCGCGGTCCGGCGCACCCGAGCGATGCAGATTGGCGAAGTAGAACGCATCGCCTTTCCGGCCTCGATGGGCAAACCCGATCGTCGGAAAATCCGTCTCCCCGCCTTCATAATCGTCGTTGAGATAGACAAGGAATGTCGCGATGCGCTGGCCGCGCGTATTGAGCTCCTCGGCGAAGGAGGCGTTGGCCGGCTCGAGAAAATCGAAATGCTCGCCAAACGTCTCGCCTGGCGAATAATGCAGGATCTTCGCGAGTTCCATCGCCGCCGTCGGAAACTTCGTCAGCGCGGCGATGCGTTCACGGAACAAAAGCACGATCAAATCGGAATGCTCTATCTCGAGGTCGCATTCGGTGTTCGTGCGGCCTTCATCGACCGCGCCGGCGCCGCTGTCTGCGCTGTAAATCTGGGCGCGCGCCAGTCGCTTTGCGTTGCGCTCGATCAGCCAGTCGCACGCGAGACGCGACGCAAATCCGTCCACGGCGCGCAAAAGCGGGCCCTCCCGCAGCGCGCGTTTTGGCGGCGGCGTCAGCCAGGCGTTGAGATCGACGCCCGCCTGCATCGCCGCCCAGTCATCGCCCGTCGGCGGCGAAGCGTCGGGCTGCGGTCCGGCGGCGAGCACTTTGAGCTGAGATTGAGCGTGTGCGGAACCAAGCTCGGCGGCGCGCACGAGATAGGAAAGCGCCGCCGTCCAGTCCTGCGCCCGACCGATGCCGGCGCCGGCCAATACCGATGCCGTTTCCGCAGCTTGAACGACATCAGCCTCCGCCGCCTCGGCGATCAAAGCGGCGCCGCGGCGCGCATCGTCCGGCGTTGAAGCTTCACGGGCGATCAGAAGCCTTGCGCCGAGCTCATATTTCGCGGCGGCCTCGCCCTGTGCCGCACGCGCTTCCAGCGCATCCAGGTCCAAGGCTTTCAGCGCAGCGAGCGGCTGTTCGGGCGCAACGCCGTCAGACATGGCGCAATCTCCTGCAGGTCACTTTTGCTCGGCGCGGCCATCAAGTCCGCTCGACCATGACCTGAGACTGCCTGTTCGAAAGGTCCAGAGCCAAGGCGATGAATCAGCGCATTTCCGCGACGCGTTCCGCCCGGCCTGCGCCTGGCGCCGTCTCCCCGCCCATGGATTGCGGCGCGCGTCTGAGACTGAGCGCTTCGGCGACATGGCGGCGGCGGACAATGTCGGAGCCGTCGAGATCAGCGATGGTGCGCGCCACGCGAATGACGCGGTGATAGCCGCGCGCGGTCAGCCCGAAATGTGTGCTCGCGCGCGCCAGCAATTCGCCGCCCTGTTCGTCGGGGGTCGCGGCCTTGTCGAGCGCCGGGCCGTCCAGCTCGGTGTTGAGCGGGCCTTCATTGCGCTCTTGCTGCATGGCGCGGGCGGCGGCCACACGCGCGGCGGCCTCTTCCGTGCCTTCGCTTGCGCGCGGCAGCGCCAAATCGGCCGGCGTCACTGGCGGCACGTCGAGACGCAGGTCGATGCGGTCGAGCAGCGGACCAGATATCCGCGCCTGATAATCGGCCGCACAACGCGGCCCGCGCCGGCACGCTGCGCCGTCCGCGCCAGCCGATCCGCCACAGCGGCAGGGATTCATCGCCGCGATCAATTGCGCGCGTGCAGGATAAGACACATGCCGCGCCGCGCGCGCGACGGTGATCCGTCCAGTCTCGAGCGGCTGGCGAAGACTGTCGAGCGCCTGCGGATTGAACTCCGGCAACTCGTCCAGAAACAATACGCCGCGATGGGCGAGCGAGGCCTCGCCAGGCAAAGCGCGCTGTCCGCCGCCGACCAGCGCGGCCATGCTTGCGGAATGATGCGGCGCGCGAAACGGGCGCGCGCGGGTGAGCCGGCCGCGCTCCAACAATCCCGCCACGGAATGAATGGCGCTGACTTCGAGCAACTCGGATGCGGTGAGCGGCGGCAAGAGGCCCGGCAAGCGGGCGGCCAGCATTGACTTGCCCGAGCCGGGCGGGCCGACAAGCAGGAGGTTATGTCCGCCGGCGGCTGCGATTTCGAGCGCGCGCTTGGCGTGTTCCTGGCCTTTGACGTCGGCGAGATCCGCCGCCGGCGGACCGTCGATGAGCGGCCCAGGGCTCGGCGGCGCCAGCGCTTGTACGCCTTTCACGTGATTGACGAAGCTCATCAGCGAAGCTGGCGCGAGAATGTCGACATCGCCCGCCCAGGCCGCTTCCGAGCCGCATTCGGACGGACAAATCAGCGACATGCGCTTTTCATTCGCCTTGATGGCGGCAGGCAGCGCGCCCGCGACGCGCGCAACGGCGCCGTCCAGGCCCAGCTCGCCGATGGCCACGCAGCGCTCGATCGCGTCTTTCGGCACGACGCCCATCGCCGCCATCAGACCCAGGGCGATTGGCAGGTCGTAATGACTGCCCTCTTTGGGAAGGTCGGCAGGCGCGAGATTTACGACGACGCGCTTGGACGGCAGCGCGAGGCCGATCGCTGCGAAAGCGGCGCGCACGCGCTCGCGGCTTTCAGCGACCGCCTTATCCGGCAAGCCGACAATGTAGAACGCGACATTGCCGCCGGCGATCTGCACCTGGACGTCGACCAGCCGCGCTTGCGCGCCTTCGAATGCGACCGTGGAAATTCGCGCGACCATGCCGGCCCCCAGCGCCTGCGGCGCGAAGGCTCAAATGCACGCGCCGGTCGCAAGGACGCTAACGGGCGAACGCGCAGCGTGCAAGAACAAATGACGAACAATTTAAAGGCGCGGTCGGCTCGGTCGACATTTCGCCGGTTCAATCCCGGCTTAGCGGCCCGGGCCCTCGCCTGTCAGATCCGCAGGCGTTCCATTGGCGACTGCATCCACCGTCGGCTCATAGGACCAGTCGAGCCCGTCGCCCATCGGCGCGGGCTCGGCTGGCGGAACGACATAATTGTCGTCGGGATTGGATGACGACGCCGGCGCTGAAGCGGGCGGCGCGGCTGGCGCAGGCTCGGGCGCGGGCGGCGGCGCGGCGTAGGACGTTGCGGCGGGCGCCGGGCTCGGCGCGGGCGCTGCGGGCGCCGGCGGCGCGGTGTGTGCGGCGCGCGCATCGGGAACCAGCTCGGAGCCTATGCGAATGAACGAAACGACGCGGGCGACGCCAGGCACCAGCGAGGCATTGGTCGCGGCCCGCTGGGCTTCGCCCTCCGTACGCGTATGGCCGAGCAGATAGACCACGCCCTCATAGGTCTCGACATTGATGCTGGCGTTGCGGACATGGCCGTCCGCCATCAGCCGAGCGCGCACCTGTCCGGAAAGCCACTGGTCGTTCACGCCGTAATTCGGTCGAGGACCGTCATCGACGATCAGCTCATTGGCGACGTCGCGCACTTTGGGCGCGCTCCAGGCGATGCGCTCGGCTTCTGCGCGCGCCGCTTCGTCCGCGACCCGGCCGGTCAGCAGCGCAAGACCGCCCACGACCGTCACGCTGGCGCGGTCGAAATCGAAATAGGAACGCATCATGCGGGCGCGCACCGCCATGCTGGCGCTGGTGTCATCGAGGCCGCGCGCAAAGCCGTCCCCCGTTCCAGGACTGGACGCGCAAGCGCTCAAAGCGACTGCGCTGAGACCGGCGAGGATCAGGGTTTTGAGGATCAGCCCTGCGCGCGAGAATGACATGGCGACGTCTCCAGCGATTAAACCGGGTCGCCGCGCGCGGTCATCTCAGCCCGGCGGCGCCTGGCGTTTCGTCCTCTCTCCATGCGTCAATATGGTGAACAGGCCGTGACCATGGCGCGACATAGACAGCATCAAAACGCACTGCGACCGCATCGCTGAGCCCGACCTTGCCGCGCCAGCTTGCGGCGGCGCGCAAGAGGCGCCGGCGCGCGCTCGGCGTGATGGCGTGAACGGCCTGATCGAAACTGGCGCGCGCTTTGACCTCGATGATGGCGACCATGTCGCCGCGCCGCGCGATCAGATCGATTTCGCCGGACGGCGTGCGCGCGCGGCGCGCGAGGATCCGATAGCCCTTCACACTCAGCCAAAGCGCGGCCAGCGTTTCAGCGAAACGGCCCCAGCGCTCGGCGCCGCGATAAGTGCGCGCGCGGGCCGGTTTGGCGCGCGGCGTGAAAATGCGTGCAGCAGTCATCAGCGCTCCTGAAACACGAAGCGAACATTTATCGTACAAAATGCGTAAAGCGCAAGCCGGCCGCCGCCGGGACCAGCCTAATCTGCGCCCGCGTCCTCGTCCTTGACGGCGAGACCGCGCGCATAGACGTCGCGTTTGGGCCAGCCCGCCCGCAACGCAATGTCGGCGGAAGCTTCCTTCAGCGCGCGGCCGCCTCGTTCGGCGCGAAGGGCCGCATCCACTTCGGCTTCGGTCCAGCGCCGGTTCGCGGCGGGCGGCGCCACGAGCACGACGATTTCACCCTTGGGCGGTCCAGATTCAGCGTAGCGCGTGGCGAGCGCGTCCAAACTGTCACGCTGGAATTCTTCATAGATTTTGGTCAGCTCGCGCGCGACGACGCCGCTGCGGCCGGGAAAAGCCTGCGCCGTATCCGCAAGCGAGGCCGCAAGCCGTGCCCCGCTCTCATAAAAAATCAGCGTGGCTTTGACGTCGCTGAACTCGGCGAGCCAGGTTCTGCGCGCCGCCGATTTGGCTGGCGGAAAACCTGCGAACATGAAGCGATCGCTCGCCAGACCCGAGCCGCATAAAGCCGCCAGAGACGCCGAAGCGCCCGGAACCGGAATGACATCTGCGCCCGCGTCGATGGCTGCGCGCGCAAGCTTAAACCCCGGATCGGAAATGAGCGGCGTGCCCGCATCAGAGATCAGCGCGACCGCCTCGCCCGCCGCGAGCCGGTCGAGAATGCGCGGCCGCACCGCTTCGCCATTGTGGTCGTGATATGTCTCCACGCTGCGGCTGACGCCGTGCGCGTCGAGCAGGCGGCGGGCGATGCGGGAGTCTTCGGCGAATACGGCTGAAGCCGCCTGCAGCACGTCGAGCGCGCGCAAGGTGATGTCACGAAGGTTCCCGATGGGCGTCGCAACGATGTAGAGTCCGGGCGCAAGCGCTTGCACGGGCCGGTGGGCCTGCCTAGGGTGCGGCGCGTTCGACATTACGGGCGGCTCCGATGCATGCGATTCAATACATACGCGCTGCGGCTCGCGGGCCAATAGCCCTTTGCGCGGCGATTTTGTTCGGTCTGGTGATCACCGGCTGTGCTTCCGACGGGCCGACGCGCCCTGGTCCCGGACCGCGTCCGGATGGACCGGTCGTCAATATTCCGCCCAATATCGAGGCGCCGGACGTCGCGCCGATAACGCCGCCGCATATGCGTGACAGCGCGCGTCCGCTGGTGCGCGTGGCGCTGCTCTTGCCGTTCTCGGCCCGCTCGGCGGCCGCGCGCGCGGAAGCAGCCTCCATGCTGGACGCCGCAGAGCTTGCCTTGTTCACGCGCGGCCATGATCGGCTGATCCTGATCCCGAAAGACACCGAAGGCACCGAAGCCGGCGCGCGCGCAGCCGCACGCGCGGCCATTCGCGACGGCGCCGACATCATTCTCGGCCCCCTCTTCGCGAACGCCGTGACGGCGACATCGGAAGAAGCCTCCGCCGCCGGCGTGCCCGTGATCGCATTCTCGAATGACCGCGCGGCCGCCAATGGCGGCGCCTATCTCTTGTCGATCACGCCGGAAGCCGAGGTCGCGCGGCTTGTCGAATACGCCACGCGCAACGGCGTTTCGAATTTCTACGCGTTCATCCCGGCGAATGAATATGGTTATCGCGTACGCGACGCTTTGCAGACCGAAGCCAGCCGCTCGGGCGGAGCGCTGGTCGCGAGCGAAAGTTTCACACCTGGCGCCGGCGCGGCCTCGCTCAGCGATCCTGCACGCGCACTCGCAGCCGCCATTCGCGGCGGCGGCGGTCCGGGCAGCGACGGCCGACCGACCTCGGCAGTGATATTGCCCGAAGGCGGCGTGCGTCTGCTCTCTCTCGCACCGCTTTTGGCTTACAATAATGTCGATCCGCGCGAAGTCCGCTTCCTCGGAACAAGTCTTTGGGCGGATGAAAGCGTTGTGCGGGAGCCTGCGCTTCAGGGCGGCTGGTATGTGGCGCCCGACGAAGAGGCGATCGACGCCTTCCACGACGATTTTCAGGACTCGTTCAACGCCGAACCTTCGCGTCTCGCGAGCCTCGCTTATGACGCCGTCGCGCTGACGTCGCATCTCACCGATCGCGCTGGCGCCGCCGGCCTCACCCGCGACGCTATTGAAAATCAGGACGGTTTTTTTGGGGCAGACGGCCTCTTCCGCTTCCGCTCTGACGGCACGTCGGAATGGGGACTAGCGATCTACGCAATCGATCAGCGCGAATTCCGTCTCATCGAAGGCGCGC
>JAUIEH010000059.1 GCA_030428405.1 Alphaproteobacteria bacterium | reverse complement strand
AGGCGCGCCATCGTCTAGAAGACATGTTGGAAGCCACGCAAGGCTGGCGGCGTCTCGACGATTTCGCGCCCGATCCCAAGAGCTTCGCCGCCGACCGCACGCCCTCGCGCGCATCCCGGCTGGCGAGCCTGTTTTCCGCCTCCCTCGATCTCACCAAAGACGCCAAGGCGGAATTGCGCCAGGATGCGCCGTTCAGCGCTGTCTATGTCCGGCGCGGACGCAAACCGGCGGAGGCTCAATGATGAGCACGGAAGAACCCTCCGAAAAGCCCTCCGACACGCTGCGGCGCATTGATGAGGCCGTGCGCGCGCTTGCACGCGAGGGAAACCAGGCCGCCGTCGATGCGGTCTCAAAAGCAGCGCCTTTGGAAACGCGCGCCGAACACCGGCGCATTCTCGAAGCTTTGTTGTTCGCCACATCCGAGCCGCTCGACATCGAGACCTTGCGCAAGCGCATGCCGCATGGCGCAGATGTTTCCGCGCTCTTAGCCGAGCTGCAGCAGGACTATGCCGGACGCGGCGTCAATCTGGCGCGCGTCGCGGGCAAATGGCGCATGCGCACGGCGCCCGATCTCGCCGCTCATCTGGCCGAAGACGGAACCGAGACGAAACGGCTTTCGCAGGCCGCCCTCGAAACGCTCGCGATCATCGCCTATCACCAGCCGGTCACGCGCGCGGAAATCGAGGAGGTGCGCGGCGTCGGCGTCTCGAAAGGCACGCTGGATCATCTGCTCGAAATCGGCTGGGTGCGCCCGCGCGGGCGCAGGCGCGCGCCGGGTCGTCCCGTCACTTACGCGACCACGGACGACTTTCTCACTCATTTCGACCTCGACGCGCTGGGTGACCTTCCGGGCAAGGAAGAGCTCAAGGCGGCCGGTCTGCTCGACCCGGCCGCGCCGGACGATTTCTTCATTCCCGATCCCGGCCAGGGCTTCGCCGATGATGAAGACCCGCTGGAGGCCGACGCCGATGAGCAGGCGGCTTTCCATACGGATTATCTAAGACCGGATGAGTCCGAGGCCCATGCCGAAGATGATGTCGAGGCCGCTGCGCACGCCGATGAGGATGCGGACGAGGACACGGACGAAGATTTAGAAGCGGACGCAGACGCGCGGGACTAGTTTTCCGCCTGCGCAGACGCGCGCCGCACGAGGTCGGTCTCCCAGCTTCCGCCTGACATCGGCGCGCAGTCAAAGCGTCCCGGCTCGGTCTCATCCACGACACAGCGATCCGAATACATCGTGTTCAAGAAACCGCCATCGGCGAGCGGCAAGAGCGCCGCGCTGAAATCAGATTCATCGTCTTGCAGAGCGAGCCCGTCGCCGATGCGCACAATGCGCATGGACTGCGAATAGCCCTCATTCGCGTAGGCGTATTCACCGGGAAAGTTTTCCAGCGCTTCGTCGGAAAAGCGCTCCGCCAGCGCGGGCGGCGTACGCAGAGGCGGCTCGTCGCTCAAATAGGACATCAACACATTGCCCCAGCGAAAATCGGCCGAATAATTATTCGCAAACGACACGATCAGGATGTCGCGCTGATGGTCGTAGGAATAAGCGTGGAAGAAGCCGGGCGAGCGGCCGCCGCCGCCGGACATGGTTTCGCCGACGGGCATGAAGGCGTCGCGATGTTCGCGCGCGATGAAATCGTCGCGATAGATCGCGCTCATGAAATCACGCATGTCGTGAACGGATGAATAAAGCGAGCCGCCGCCCGGGCGCATCTCTACGGCGTAAGGCCGCGAGTGCCGGCGTGAGCCCGGAACCGGTCCCGGCTCATAGCCGCGGGCAAGGCGGGCGATGACGGCCCGGCTGTCGGCGATATGGCCGGTGTCGTCCATTTCGAGCGGGGCGAAAACCAGCGCCTCCATCGCTTCGCCATAGCTCAGACCTGTCGCGATCTCGATCACGCGCGCCAAGAGGGCGTAGCCGCCATTGGAATAGGAGCTTTGCGTTCCGGGTTCGAAATCGAGCGGCAGGTCGGCCAGCCGGGCGATGATCTCATCAAGTGAAATGACGCTCAGACCGTCGCCCCAGGGCTGCTCATTGGTGTGCGGCACGCCCGATGTGTGGTTCGCCAGCATTTCGAGCGTGATTTCATCGGCGCGAGGAAAGTCGGGAACGAACTCGGATAAGAAACTGTCCGCGCTCAAGGCGCCGCGCTCGGACAAAACGGCGAGCGCTGCTTCGGTCATGCCCTTGGAGACCGAAGCAATGCGAAAGCGCGTTTCGGCCGTGAATGGGATTTCGTTTTCATAATCGGCGAAGCCATAGCTGCGCTCGAACACGATCTCGCCGCCGACATCGATCAACACCGCGCCGTTGAACATCGCCAGGTCTTCAAGCGTGGTCAGAAAGCCGTCGAGCGCTTCAAGGCGCTCTGCAAAATCGTCCTGGGCCGAAGCAGCGTTGAGCGAGATGAGCACGCAGGCGGCGCTCGCGAGTGCGCCCAGGCGCGCGATGAGGGATGATTTTCTCATGGACATGACCGATCCTGCTTTTTTGCATCGTGCGCTTGAGCGCGTCTGATTGCGTCCGGCATGGCGCGGCAATGCGCTGTCGAACAAGGACAATTCCGCGAAATGCACCTGGCCGCATCTGAATGGCGCCCGTTGAGCGGTCCGATTTTGCCAAAACTCGCCGCTGTCGCATTGGTGCTTGCCGCTTCTCTGGTCGTGGCCGCTACGCCGTTCCTGTTCGGCGAGCGTGATGGCGGCCTTCACTATGTCATGACCAATCTCGAGATCGCGCCGGCGCAGGCCGACGCCGCCCCGCCGCGCGACGGCTGGCGGCCCTTCGACGATGATTTTCAAAGCCTTGATGCGCCAGTCACGGCCTTGCGCGCGACCTTCGAGCTGCCGGCGCGCGCGCCGGGCGATCCGCCGCTGGGGCTCTTCCTGGCCGGTGAGTATGCCGCGCGCGCTTTCTTCAACGGCGTCGAAATCGGCGCCAAGGGATGGCCCGGCGACACCGCCGCCGACGAACAGACCGGCCCCGTCGACGCCGTCCTGCGCATTCCCGAAGAACTCGTCGGGACCGGCGACAACCAAGTCGTACTCGTCTTGTCGGCGCATCACCGCACGCTGGGCCGCAATTTCTCGATCCATGCAACCGCGCAGCGCTCCGGTCTCGCCATCGACGCCTATAGCGCGCGCAACCGGCGCTCCATCGGCTATTACGCCGCCCCGCTCTTGATGCTCGTCGTTTATGCTGGCGCGGGCTTCGCCTTGCTTTTGCGCTTGAGCCGCGGCGAGGAGGCTTCGGGCGAGAGCGCTCTCGCGCTCGGCGTGCTCGCCGCCTTGATGGTCATCGCCGGCGCGGAGATTTTCCGCGCCGCGGTCAATTATCCCTATTCCTGGCACGGGGTCCGGATGGGCGCGCAGCTTCTCGGCGCGACCGGCTTCAGCGCAGCGATCGCGGCGCTGGCGACGAAACACGCCCGGCTCGGCGGCGTTCTGGCGATGAGCAGCGCCGCTCTCGTCGTCGCGCTCGCAGCCGCTGCGCTCGCCAGCCAGTTCGATCAACGCAACACGAACGCCGTCATTGCGGGCTGCATTTGCGCCATCGCGATTCTCGCGCGCAGTTTCTCGCGCCCGCACGCCGAGGCCGCCGCGCTCGGGGCCGCACTGGCCGCCGCTTTGGCGATCATCCTCATCGCCGCCTGTTTCGGCGCGAAGGAATTTCTCGACCGTCTGCTCTACGCCGCAAGCCTGCCGCTGACCGCCGTCTTGGTCTGGCCGCGCCCCGAGCCGCTCAGACCAGCGCAGCCCGCACAAGAGGACCCGGCCGGCGAGGCGTCGGTCATCAGGCATGTTCTCATCCGCGCGCAAGGCGGCCAGCGCGTCGTGCCGCTGCCGGAGATCCGCGCCATTCGCGCAGACGGCAATTATGTCGAATACGAGCTCTCAAGCGGCGAACGCCTCTCCGATCACGCCAGCCTGAGCGAGCTGGCCGCGCGCCTGCCAGACGCCTTTGTGCGCGTGCATCGCTCTCACATCGTAAGGCTGGACGCGGTCACGCGGATAAGAACGCGCGGCGGCGGCCGGCATGAAGCCGAGCTTGACGGCGGTGCGCGCGTTCCGGTCTCGCGCTCGCGCATCGCTGAATTGCGCACGCTTCTGGAGGCAGGGGCGGGCCAGAACCAACGCAGTTCCGATGAGCGCTGACAGGCCTCATCCATTGCGCGCGGGGCTAGCACTCGTTACCTCTGAGAGCGTTGCGGGCGTGGGTCCCGCTCAGCGGAGGGAAGCGATTTGACTCCCGGCATTTGGCAGATTCTGATCGTTCTCGTACTGGCGCTGCTTTTATTCGGCGGCAGAGGCCGCATCGCCAACATCATGGGCGATCTGGCGCGCGGCATTACGAGCTTCCGGCAAGGCCTCAAGGAAGGCGAAGAGGACAGCACGGAGGAGGCGTCCTCAGGCGAAACCACCTCGCCGCGGGCGATTGAGAACACTTCCGCGTCCGAGTCCGAGCCCGTCGACGTCACGCCCGAGCCTGAACCTTCGGCCAGCGAGAGCGACCGCCGCGGCGGGTGACGCGCCATGCTGCCTCAGTTCGGCTTTGCTGAATTCTTCATTCTGGCCGCGGTCGCGCTGATCGTGGTGGGGCCGCGCGACCTGCCCAAGCTGACGCGACAGCTCGGCAAGGCGGCGGGCAAAGCGCGCGAAATGGCGCGCGAGTTTCAGCGCAGCTTCGATGAAATCGGGCGCGAGGCGGAACTCGACGAGCTGCGCCGCGAAATTAATGAGCTGAAGCGGCTCAACCCGGTCAACGAGTTCAAGCGCCCGTTCGAGGACGCCAAGCGCGAGATGATGTCGACCAAGCCCGCCGCAAAGCCCGACGCTGAGCCTGCGCCGAAGGCTGAGCCAAAGACCTCGGCTGACGCTCCGCCGGCGCCGGCGGCCAAGCCCGAGCAGGGCTGAGCCGGGCGCGATGAGCGATAAAACCTCCAAACCGCCGGCCCTTGGCTCGGACGCCGAGGCCGATGAGGTCGAGGCGAGCCGCGCGCCTTTGCTCGATCATCTGACCGAGCTGCGCTCGCGCCTGATCTGGGCGTTGGGCGCGGTGTCTGTCGGCTTTTTGATCTGCTTCGTCTTTGCTGCGCCGATCTATAATTTCCTGCTTGGCCCGTTCGAGGACGCCGCGCGCCAGGTCGCGCTCAATCGCGATGCGCGCGAGGCGCGCCATCTCGTCGATCCCAGCCGCGCCGCCTCGCGCGACCAATTGCTGCTGCAGATCGCGCGGCGCGCGGCGCAGACGGGCGAGGCTGAAACGATTTTCGTCGCGAACGTGCAGACCGCCGATTGGGGCGAGGAAGCCGCACCGCCGACGCGCGCCGAGCTTGATGCGGCCGCGCCCAACAATCCTGTCATTCTCACCATCGCCGGCGATGACGACCTGCTCATCGTCAACACCAGCGCGCTGCGCGCTGCGCGCGTGGATGCGCTGACCTTTGCTGAACTCGCCGCGCAAGGGGGGCTCGGCGAGGGCGATTTCGCGCGCAACGCGGACGGCGAGCTCTCCGGTCAGGTGCGCGGATCGGGCCAGGCGCTGATCGCGCCGCTCCTGCCCGATGAGGCGCGGCCTCAGGGACTGACGGAAGAAGAGCTGCGCCTGATCTTCACGGCGCCTTTGGAGTTCTTCTTCGTGAAGCTCCGGCTGGCGCTCTTTGGCGGCATCATATTGGCGTTTCCGTTTCTGGCTTATCAGGTCTACGCCTTTGTCGCGCCGGGGCTCTACAAGAACGAACGCCGGGCCTTTCTGCCGTTCATGGCGGCTGCGCCGACCCTGTTCGCGATGGGCGCGGCGCTGGTCTACTATTTCATTCTGCCCTTCGTGATGCGCTTCGCGCTCGGTCAGGAACAGACCGCCGGCGCCGGCGCTGCGATCGAGCTCTTGCCGCGCGTGTCGGATTATCTCGCGCTGGTGACGACGCTCATTCTCGCCTTCGGCTTTTCGTTTCAGCTGCCGGTGGTCTTGACCCTGATGGGCCGGGCCGGGCTCGTCACCGCCGAGCAGCTCCGCTCGGGCCGCAAATACGCAATCGTCGGCATTTTCGCCTTCGCCGCCTTCGCCACGCCGCCCGACCCGCTCTCCCAGATTGGCCTCGGCATCGCGATCATGCTGCTCTACGAAGCCTCCATCTGGTCCGTGCGCACGGTCGAACGCCGCGCCGAAGCCGAAGCCGCCGAGGCCGCGGCGGAGTAGGCGCGGGGGTGACGGGCAGGCGCAGGGCGCGCTATCAGGCTCGCCTTGTCTGAGAAGGTCTTCTCCCATGCATGACATTCGCGCGATCCGGAACGACCCGGAGGGCTTTGACGCGGGGTTGCGCCGGCGCGGGCTTGAGCCGCAATCCGCCGAAATCCTCGCGCTGGACGAGAAATTACGCGCCGCCGTCACAGCCAAGCAGGAGGCCGAGACCGCGCGCAATACGGCGTCGAAGGCGATCGGCAAGGCGAAGGCTGCCGGCGATGAGGCCGAGTTCGAGCGTCTGCGCGCAGAAGTCTCGCGCCTGAAAGAGGTGATGGAGAGCCAGGGCGCAGCCGAAGACACAGCGAAAGGCCAACTCGATGCGTTGCTCGCCGGCATTCCCAATCTGCCGGCTGAAAGCGTTCCCGACGGCGCCGATGAAAGCGAGAATGTCGAGAAGCGCGTATGGGGCGAACCGACAAAGCTCGACTTTGAAGCCAAGGACCATGTCGCGATCGGCGAGGGTCTCGGCCTGATGGATTTTGAGGCGGCGGCGAAAATGTCGGGCGCGCGCTTTGTGGTGCTCAAGGGCGCGCTGGCCCGGCTGGAACGCGCGCTCGGCGCTTTCATGCTGGATTTGCAGACCACGGAGCATGGCTATCAGGAAACCGCGCCGCCTTTTCTGGTGCGCGACGCTGCGCTGTTCGGCACGGGGCAGTTGCCGAAATTCGAAGAGGACTTGTTCGGCACGGATCACTTCGACCGAGTGAGTTTCAAATCGGATATCGAAAAAGTTTACGAACAAATCTACAACCGCTCAGGAGACCTTCATTGGTTCAGTGAGATGGTCATCGAATCGCAACTGCGAGCAGCTAGACAAGGAAAACTATTCCTCATCCCCACCGCCGAGGTCTCCCTCACCAACATCGTCCGTGAGGAAATCCTCGACGATGGCGCCTTCCCTCTGCGGATGGCGGCCCAGACGCCGAGCTTTCGCGCAGAAGCCGGCTCGGCCGGGCGTGACACGCGCGGCATGATCCGGATGCATCAATTCATCAAGGTGGAGCTCGTCTCCATCACCGCGCCGGAACAATCCGAAGACGAACACGAACGCATGACGGCGTGTGCGGAGGAAGTGCTCAAGCGCCTTGAACTGCCCTATCGCGTGGTCGAGCTCTGCACCGGCGACTTAGGCTTTGCTGCGCGCAAGACCTATGACCTTGAGGTCTGGCTGCCGAGCCAGGACACATATCGCGAGATTTCCTCGTGCTCGAATTGCGGGGATTTCCAGGCGCGGCGGATGAATGCGCGCTTTCGGCGCGCGGGCGAGAAAAAGCCTGAATTCGTCCATACGCTGAACGGCTCGGGCGTCGCGGTCGGTCGCGCGCTCGTCGCCGTTCTGGAGAATTATCAGAATGAAGACGGCTCGGTGACGATCCCCGCAGCGCTTCAGCCCTATATGGGCGGCATGGAAAAAATCGAGGCTGCGTCATGATCCCGGAAAATCCGCGTATTCTTGTCTCCAACGACGACGGCGTCGAAGCGGCGGGCATTGCCGTGCTCGAGGAAATCGCGCGCGAATTGTCCGACGACGTCTGGATCGCTGCGCCTCAGCACGAACAATCCGGCGCCTCGCGCAAAATGTCGCTGACCGACCCCGTGCGCGTGCGCCAGCTCGGCGAGCGGCGCTGGTCGCTTGGCGGCACGCCGTCGGATGCGGTGTTTTTGGGCGTGCACGACCTCATGGACGATCCGCCCGACCTGATCCTGTCCGGCGTCAATCGCGGCCAGAATCTCGCTGAGGACATCACCGTCTCCGGCACCATTGCGGCCGCCCTTCAGGGCATGCAGCTCGGCATACCCTCGATTGCGCTGTCGCAGACCTTTGGCTGGCGCAAGGGCGACGTACCGCATTTTGAAACCGCGCGCGCGCTCGCTCCGGACCTCTTGCGCAAGCTCTGCAAGGCCGGCTGGCCGAAAGACGTCGTGCTCAACATCAACTTCCCGGACTGTCTGCCCGAGGAGGTCAAAGGCGTTGAAATCACCCGTCACGGCCATCGCGACCAGTGGCGCCTGCACGCCGAGCGGCGCGAGGATCTGCGTGGCGGGGCGTATTACTGGATCGGATTTGAGGGCAAGCTCTCCAACACCGAAGCCGGCGAAGACCTCCACGCCATCTACAATATGAACGTCTCGGTGACGCCGATTAAGCTTCAGCTGACGGACGAGCCGACGCGCGCGCGCCTCGCCGAGGCGCTGGGCCTGGAGGTTTCCGGCGCGTAGCCGCGTCGCGCGCCGCGAACTGGCCCCGATTCCGCTTACGGTCAAGCAAGGAATCAAGCGATAGCGTGGCCCCATGGCTATGCGCGCAACCTTCCTCGTTCTCGGCGCCGTCTCGGCGCTTTCCGCCTGCACCGCGCCGCGGGCGCCGGCGCCGGCGCCGATTGAGTTCCGGCAAGCCGACCATGACGGGGGCGTGCCCATTGACGGCGTCATCGAAGAGGGCGCGCCGGTGGAATATCGCGTCAGCGAGGCTGCGCCCGTCGCCTCAGGTCCTGCGCGCATCGCGCCGCCGCGCGCTGAAGATGAAGCCAGCGATCCCGACCTTGCCTGGTATGAAAACGACCTCGAGCTGTCACAGCCGTCTCAAGAGAATGGGGCCGTTCCGGGCACCGGGGGAGTGAATTCGGACAATCCAACGGAAATCACGGTGCAGCCGGGCGACACGCTGTTCCAGCTCTCCGAAGCGCATATGGTCAGCCTGCGCGCGCTGATCGACGAAAATCAGCTGCAGCCGCCGTTTCAGCTCCAGGCCGGCGCGACGCTGCGGATCCCTGAGCCGAACAGCTACGTCATTCAGGACGGCGATACGCTCTATTCCGTGGCGCGGCGCTATTCGGTGCATTTTCGTTCGCTCGCCAATCTCAACGACATCGATGCGCCGTTCACGGTCTCGCCGGGTGAGTCGATCGTCCTGCCGCCGATGGCGCGCGACTGGACGGCGCATGCCGCACCCGCCGAGACGCCGGCTGAGGTGGGCGCTGAGACCCATGCGCGCGCTGCGGCGGGCGGAAGCGGCGGGTTCGACTGGCCCTTGCGCGGCCGCGTCGTGCGCGGTTTCGGCGTCGATGAAGCGGGCCGGCGCAATGACGGGCTGAACATCCTCGCTGATGAAGGCGACCCGGTGCGCGCGGTCGCAGACGGCCGCGTCGTCTATGCCGGCGATGAGCTTGCAGGTTACGGCCAGTTGCTCCTCGTCCAGCATGCCGACGGTTGGGTCTCGGCCTATGCGCATAACCGCGCTGTGCTGGTTGCGGAGAACGCGACCGTCACGCGCGGCCAGACAATCGCCGAAGCGGGCTCGACCGGTTCGGTTGAGACGACGCAGCTCCATTTCGAGCTGCGCCGCAATGGCAGGCCGGTCGATCCCTCAACGCTTCTGCCGGAAGCCTCCGGCTAGCCCCGATTTGGCCGCGAAGCCGCGTTAGCTCCGCAAGCCCGGTCATTGCGGAGCCTTTGTTGATGCGCACCCATCTCCTCGCCATAGCGTTGTCCGTGCTTGCCCTCGCAGCGCCTGCGCAGGCCCAGAAGGCCGCTGCGCCGGTCGAGACGGAGCCGGCCGTCATGCTGGTCTACCGTATGACCATGTCGCCCTTCGATGACGGCTATGACGCTGCGCTGGCGGAAACGGCCGAGGTGCTTGGCGCGCGCGCTGCAGCTCTGGCCGGACCGGGCGCGCGCGTCAGCGTCGTGGAAGCGACCAACATCGTTCTCGCGCTGCCGGCGGTCGACGACATCGACTATGTCCGCGCCAATCTCTCGCTGCGCGGCGGCATGAG
>JAUIEH010000557.1 GCA_030428405.1 Alphaproteobacteria bacterium | reverse complement strand
ACGATGAGGCCCGTCGGCTTGTGATAGCGGAAGAGCCGCGGCGGAGCGGCCGTTGGCAGGCTGGTTCCGTCGACGATGATGTCCTGATCGGGCGTGACGTTCAGCGCCGGCGATTTGATGGTGGCGCCGTCGACCTTGACGCGGCCCTGCTCGATGAGGCGCTCAGCCTCGCGGCGCGAACATATGCCCGCTCGCGCGATGCGTTTGGCGATGCGCTCGCCCGCCGGGCTCTGGTCGTCAGAACTCATAAAATGCTCTCTCGCATGGATCGAGTTTAATGGCCCGAATTGCGCCGGATTTCCTAGTACCGTAATCGAGTATCGCCAGATAAGGCGTCATGTCGGGGTGAGGGCGGACCATGAACGGGCGTACCCAAGTCATAATCGGTTTGATTCTCGGCTCGATCGGCATGGCGCTGCTCGTCACGCGGGCGGGCTTTCTGCCAGCGGGCCTTGCATCTTATCTCAGCGAGCCTGTTCGCTTCGGCATGGTCATCGCGGGCGGTTTCTACGCAGTTTTCGGGCTGCTCACCGCCATCGGCGCCGGGCTTTCGGGCGGCGATCGCGGCGCGGCGCGCCGGGAAGCGGAACGCCAGCGCCAGGCGCTCAGCACCTTTGAGGAGCTCCTGGTCGGCGCGACCGTGCGCATGGTCGGCGCTGACGGCGTCATCGCGGAATCCGAACTCGCCATGGTGCAAAGCGTGCTGCAGAAATACGGCCAGACGCCCGTTGACGAGCGCACCATCCGCTCGATCGCGCAGTCGTCTCATGAAGAGCCCGACCGATATCTCAATCTCATCCGTGAGCGCAGCGAAATTCTGTCGACGGAGCAGAAGACCAAGATCCTGCGCGCCTGCCTGCTCGTGGCGATGGCCGATGTGATGCTCGATCCTGAAGAACTGGAATATCTGCGCCGGGTCGCTGAAGCGCTCGATTTGCCGGATGAGACTGTCGCCGCGGTGCGTCAGGAGTTGCAAAACGTAACCCAGCAGCTTGTCGGCGCGGCCGCCCATCTGGCCTAATCTCCGGGCGATGAACGAAACAGCGCCCGCGCCAGATACGCTAGACCCGCGCGACGACGCGCTGATGGAGCAAGCCCTCGATGCGGCGCGCGCGGCGGCTGAACTGGGCGAAACGCCGGTCGGCGCGCTGATTTATGATCCCGAGACGGACAGCGTGATTGCGGTGGCGCATAATGCGCCGATCAGCGCGCGTGACCCGACGGCCCACGCCGAAATCCGCGCCATGCGCATGGCCGCCGAGGCGCGCGGCAATTACCGCTTGAACGGACTTTGGCTATATTCGACGCTTGAGCCATGCGCCATGTGCGCAGGCGCGATTGCTCATGCCCGTATCGCGCGGCTTGTGTTTGCGGCTGACGACCCGAAGGGAGGCGCCGTCCTGCACGGTCCGAAACTATACGAGCAGCCAACCATTCACTGGCGGCCGGAAGTCGCCGGCGGTCTGAAACGCGAGGCCGCCGCCGCGATGTTGCGCGCTTTCTTCAAGGCGCGACGGTCATGATCGCCGTGCGCGCAGCTGAGCCCGACGACGCCGACATGCTCGCGCGGCTGCACGCTCAGACATGGCGCGAGGCTTATTGGGGCCATCTGCCAGACAGCGCCGTACGCGGTGAGATGCGCGGGCCGGCCTATTGGCGCGCTCAGACCGTGCGTGCGGCGCGCGATCCGGCGGCGCGTGATTACACGCTTCTGGTCGCGGAAGCCGGCGGCGACGGCGTCGGTTTTTCCTGGTGCGGGCCGTCGCGGGGCAATGAGACGCCCTGGCAGGGCGAGATTTACATGCTCTACGTGCTCAATGAGCGCCAACGCCGCGGAGCCGGAC
>JAUIEH010000058.1 GCA_030428405.1 Alphaproteobacteria bacterium | reverse complement strand
CCGTCAAGGCGCAAGCCTCCTGGGCGCTGGTCAATCCGCAGCGGCGCGCGCGCGTCATGTTCAAATTCAAAGAGCTCGTCGAAGCGCATATGGACGAGCTGGCGCACCTGCTTTCATCCGAGCACGGCAAAGTGCTCGCGGATGCGCGCGGCGACGTGCAGCGCGGGCTCGAAGTTATTGAAGTCGCCTGCGGCATACCCTCGCTTTTGAAAGGCGAATACACCGACAGCGCCGGACCCGGCATTGACGTTTATTCGATGCGCCAGCCTTTAGGCGTCAGCGTCGGCATCACGCCTTTCAACTTCCCGGCCATGATCCCGATGTGGATGTTCGGCATGTCGATCGCGTGCGGCAACGCCTGCATCATCAAGCCGTCGGAGAAGGACCCGAGCGTGCCGGTGCGCCTGGCGGAATTGTTCATGGAGGCCGGCGCGCCGGAAGGCGTGCTTCAGGTCGTGCACGGAGATAAATCCGCCGTAGACGCGCTCATCACCCATGACGACGTCAAGGCGATCAGCTTTGTCGGCTCCTCCGACATCGCGCAGTACATTTATTCGACCGGCACGTCGCGCGGCAAACGCGTCCAGGCGATGGGCGGGGCCAAGAATCACGGCCTGATCATGCCGGACGCGGATATGGATCAGGTAGTCAAGGACCTCGTCGGCGCGGCCTTCGGCTCGGCGGGCGAACGCTGCATGGCGCTGCCGGTGGCCGTGCCCGTCGGCAAGGACACGGCGGATGAACTCCGTGAGCGCATGGTGGCGGAGATGGCGACGTTGAAAGTCGGCGTTTCGACCGATCCGGAGGCGCATTACGGCCCCGTCGTCTCAGCTGCGCACAAAGCGCGCGTCGAAAGCTATATCCAGATGGGCGCAGATGAGGGCGCCGAGCTGGTGGTCGACGGCCGCGGCTTCAAGCTACAGGGCCATGAAGACGGCTATTATATCGGGCCGACTTTGTTCGACCACGTAAAGCCGGAGATGGAATCGTATAAGGAGGAAATCTTCGGGCCGGTCCTGCAGATCGTGCGCGCGGAGACGTTCGAGGAAGCCGTCGATCTGCCGAGCAAGCATCAATATGGCAATGGCGTCGCCATCTTCACGCGCAACGGTCTGGCGGCGCGCGAGTTCGTCAACCGCGTTCAGGTGGGTCTGGTCGGCGTCAATGTGCCGATCCCGGTGCCGGTGAGCTACCACTCCTTCGGCGGATGGAAACGCTCGGCCTTTGGCGACGTCAATCAGTACGGCATGGAAGGCGTGCGCTTCTACACCAAGATCAAGGTCGTCACTCAGCGCTGGCCGCAAGGTCTGACCGAGGATTCGAGCTTCATCATCCCGACCATGCAGTAGGGGCTCGCCATGACGCCTTTTGAGTTTCGAACCGTTCCGCATGTCCATGTCGAGCGCGGCGCGGCTGAACGCTTTGCGGCGTTCGCCGAGCCAGCTCTGGGCGGCGCGCGGCGCATCTTCTTCGTGACGGATAAGGGCGTGCGCGGATTGGGTCTGCTCGACGGCGCGCTCGCCTCACTGGCTGAGGCCGGCGTTGAAACGGCTGTCTATGACGGCGTCGTCGCCGATCCGCCCGAAGCAGTCGTGCTCGCAGGCGCTGAGGCTGCGCGAGAATTCGGCGCCGACGCCATTGTCGGTTTCGGCGGCGGCAGTCCGATGGATACGGCCAAGCTGATCGCGCTTTTATGCGCGGGCGACCAGAAGCTCGCCGACATGTATGGCGTCAACAATGCGACCGGCCCGCGCCTGCCGCTCGCGCTTGTGCCGACGACGTCGGGCACGGGCTCTGAAGTCACGCCGATCGCGGTGGTGACGACGGGCGAGACGACCAAGATGGGTGTTAACGCGCCGCCGCTTTATGCTGACCTCGCCATTCTCGACGCCGATCTGACGCTCGGCCTGCCGCATGTCCTGGCGTTCAACGCCGATGTCAGCGGCGAGGATTATGCTGGCATCGCTGGCCATCTCGGCCGTCAGTCGAGCGCAGCCGCCTTGATCGAAGAGTGCGAGCGCATCGCTGAAGCTGTCGGCATTGAGCGCCGGCTGACCGAGGTCGGCGTCAATCACAACGATCTGCCGCGGCTGGCCGAGGACGCCATGCTGCAGACGCGCCTGCTTGTGAACAATCCGCGCGAGGTCTCCCAGGATGAGGCGCTCGCAATTTATGAGCGCGCATTGTGAGCGAGCGAACGCCGCCGGGCAGGCGCGAGGACTATGCCGCGTTTTCCGACATCACCACGCGCTGGATGGATAATGACGTCTACGGACATATAAACAACGTCGTCTATTATTCGTTCTTCGACACGGCCGTGAACGCCATGCTGATCGCGCGCGGCGCGCTCGACATTCATGGCGGGTCGGTCATCGGCCTCGTTGTCGAGACGCAGTGTCGCTATTTCGCGCCATTGGCCTTTCCCGAGCCCGTCGTCGCCGGCATGCGCGTCGCGCGGCTCGGTTCATCGTCGGTGCGCTATGAAATCGGCTTGTTTGCGGGCGAGGCGGAGGAGGCCGCTGCGGAAGGTCATTTCGTACACGTCTATGTCGATCGAGAAACGCGCCGGCCGGTCGCTTTGCCCGATGCGCTGCGCTCAGCGCTGGAGCCGCTGGTCCGCGCGCCCGCAGCGCGCTAGCCTGTCGCCAACGCTTTTCCAGCGAGGGACGCATCGCGATGCGCGTCGTCAATCATCCGAAAAATCCGCGCGTGTTTTTCGCGATCTGCGTGCTCGCCGGCGCATTGATGTTCGGCGCAGCGGCCAGCGCCTGGACATGGGCGCAAAGCGCGTCCGCCGTTCATGTCGAAGGCGAGCGCTGACGGCGTGGGCGCAGCAACCGTCATCGAGGAATATCGCCGGCGCGTGGCCTCGGGCGATCTGAGCGCGGATCCGGCGCAGGAACACGCCGCCGAAATCCTGTCGGAGCGCGCCGCCGCACTTTCTGAGTGGTCGCGCGGATTGAGCGCGCGCATCGCGGGCAAATCGGGTCCCGGCGCACGCGGCGTCTATCTTCACGGCGATGTCGGGCGCGGCAAGTCGATGCTGATGGACATGTTTTTCGACACGGTCGCGACGAGCAGCAAACGACGCGCGCATTTTCACGAGTTCATGCTCGACATTCACGCGCGCGCCGCCGAGCTGCGTTCGCGTGGCGAAGACGAGCCCGTCGCGAAAATCGCCCGCGACATCGCGAAGGAAAACTGGCTCTTATGCTTTGACGAGCTGCACGTCACCGACATCGCGGACGCCATGATCCTTGGACGCTTGTTTGAGGGCTTGTTTGAGCGCGGCGTGGTGCTTGTCGCCACGTCCAACCGGATGCCGCGCGAGCTTTATCAGAACGGCCTCAACCGACAACTTTTCCTGCCCTTTATCGAGCTCATGGAAAAGCGCATGGACGTGGTCGAGCTGAACGCAGCGAAGGATTACCGGCTCGCCAAGCTCGCAGAAGCGACGGTCTGGCTTACGCCGCTGGACCCTGAGACCGCTGCCGCGCTCGACGCGATCTGGGAGCGGGTGAAGAGCGGCGAGCCGGAACACGCCGAAAACATCTCCGTAAAAGGCCGCAAAGTGCCGGCGCCGCGCACGGCGGGGGGCGCTGCGCGCTTTTCCTTCGAAGAGCTTTGCGCACGCCCGCTTGGCGCGCAGGATTATCTGGCGCTGGTCCGCCGCTTTCACACCTTCATCATCGACGACATTCCCAGGCTCGGGCCTGAGCGGCGCAATGAAGCCAAGCGTTTCGTGACGCTCGTCGATGTGCTCTACCAGACCAGAGCGAAGCTGATCGCTTCGGCGCAGGCCGAGCCGGATGCGCTTTATCCCGAAGGAGACGGATCGTTTGAATTCTCCCGGACCGCTTCGCGTCTCTACGAAATGCGCAGTCGCGACTACCTCGCCGCTGCGCGTCAGGCGGCCTGAGCGCTTGGCGTTGCGACGTCTTTGCGCTTATGAAGGACAAGACCCCGGGGGCGGGGGGCTGGGTGAACCAACGGGGCGCTCGGCATGAGCCGCGGGCAATATACATCTCGGGAATACCGCCGGGTCGCTGATGAGCGGGACGGCGAGGGCTGGCTGGCCAACCTGCCGCAAGGCGCGCGCTATGCGCTCGCCATCGGCGCCAATGTCGCCTTTTTTGGCGTCGTGGGCGCGGCGGTGTTCTGGTTCTTCCAGCTTGGCGCCTCTTCGCGCACCGAAGAAGAAGCCAGCGCATTCGCAGAACGCGCTCGCGCCGAGCGCACGGTCGCGCGCGCCGATATTTCAAGCGCGAACACGCCGCCTCTGCCGATCGAGCGCGCCCCGCGCAATCGCAATACGTCCAACGAAGACGCCGGGACCGAACCGTCCGCCCGCGACATTGAACGCCGCAGCAACGCAGCAGAAGCCGAAGACGCCGCCGCGCCGGCATCGGCCGACCCGCGCGCGCGCGCCAGCATCGCTGAGGACGAAGCCGAGCCTGACGCCGATCCGATCGAAGTCACGCGCGCGAGCAATCTATCCTCCGATCCGCCCGAAGGCGCGGATGATGATGAGACCGCGCCCGCCGATGATGAGCCCGACGCCTCAGATGAGACGCGCGACATCGCTCAGCTCTGGGCCGATGCCGGGCAGCTCGCAGCCCGTCTTGAGGCGGAATATCCTTGTGCAGAATTTGCTCTGCGTTCCCGTTCCGGCGGCTTTCCCTTCATCGAAGGCGAAGCGCCGACGCGCGCCGACGTCAATCGCATCGAGCCGCAGGTCGAGGCCGTGATCGGCGATGACTATGAAATCGATGTCGGGCTGGGCTGCACGGTTGACCTCGGCGGCGGCTATATCGCGCTCGGCAATGAGGACGGCGCGCCGCGCCTGATGGAGGGCGGCGAGGTCTCCGGCATGGCGCGCGCGGTGTTGCCGGAAGCGGATATGTGCGCCGCGCTTGGCCATGTCGTTGATGCGCAGCCGCGTTTGCGCGAGCGCCTTGAGGTTGATGACGAGCCCGCGGTCTGGGTCGCGGAAGCGGCGGCGTTGCGTCTGTGCCGGGCTGAGGATGATGCTTGGCGCGTGCGCGTGCCCGACGGTTCTGAGGCGCGCGCCGGCGCGATCCTCTATCGCGGCGACATCCTGGTGGCGGAAGCGGTGCGCGGCGCGGGCGCGGGCGGCGGCGCGGCGGAATCGCCCGATGCGCTCGAAATCACAGTCGCCTCCAATGAGGTGAGCGAAGACGTCGCCGAGCCGCCAGCGCGGTCGAGCAGCGACGCTGCGGCGCCGGCGCCGGCCGGTTTCCGTCTGGCCCCGGAAAGTCCGGATTCCATGACTGAGGCGCGCAATGTGCGACCGGTTTCCGGCCCGTCCGCCGAGCCGCCCGCCGATATGGGCATGTTGCCGGCGAATGTGACGGTCACGGTCGAGTTCGTCGTGCGCAGCAATGGTCGGCCGGAAGAGATCATGGTCGCCGAGGCGACGACCTATAGCGCGCCGGTCATCGCGGCCGCTGTCCAGTCCGTTCAGAATTCGCGTTTCCCTGCGCCCGAGCCGAATGATCGCGGCAGCTATCGCGGCCGGTATGAGGTGCATTTCGACAGAGCGGGCGAAACCGGCGACGCCGCCGCGAGCGCAGACGATGCGGGCGCAGACGAAGACGCCCTCGGCACGTCTGCGGCGCTTGATGCTGCGCGCACGCGCACAGCGTCAAATGACGCCGCCGCCGGCATTTCCTCTGAACGCCTGGAAGCGGCGCGCGCCGCAGTCGCCGGACGCAACACGCAGCGCGGCGCGCCGGTCTGGGTGCGTCAGCCGTCGGCGGATGACTTCGAGCGTCTTTATCCGTCGCGCGCCCGCTCGGTCAGCCAGCAGGGTCAGGTCACGCTGGCCTGCGTCATCAATGGCGAGCAGCGGCTGGAATGCGAAGTCGTCAGCGAAACGCCGGCGGGCTGGGGCTTTGGCCGCGCTGCTTTGGGTCTGAGCCAGCGCCTGATCGCGCGACCCTTGTTGGCGGACGGTTCGCCGGCCGAGGGCGCCGCTTTCGAGCTGCCGTTCGATTTCCGCCTGACCGGCGACTGACCAACGATGGCTCCGAATGTCGCGGCGCACGGCGCGTCAAAGCGCGCGCTTGCTTGCGCGCACATCTTCCCCAAGCTTATGCAGCGCTCTAAGTGCTCGTTTTTTGTTGGAGTCCGTGCATGAGCCGATCAATAGGGCTGAGCCCGGCCTTGGAAGCCTATGTGCGCGACGCCAATCGCGCCGAGCACCCAGCGCTTGCCCGCTGCCGTGAGGAAACCGCAGCGATGGGCGAGGACGCAAAAATGCAGATCAGCCCCGAGCAGGGCGCGTTTCTGCAAATGATCGTGCATCTCGTGAATGCGCGAGACGCCATCGAAATCGGCGTGTTCACCGGCTATTCCGCGACCGCCGCAGCCCTCGCCATGAAAGAGCGCCACGGCGCCGAGGCGCGTCTGGTCGCATGCGACATCTCCGCTGAGTTCATGGCCAAGGCGACCGGCTATTTCGAAGAGGCCGGCGTCTCTGAGATCATTGAGCCGCGGGTCGGGCCTGCGTCGCCTTCGCTCGATCAGCTCATCGACGCCGATGAAGGCGGCGGCTTCGATTATGTGTTCGTCGACGCGGATAAGCCCGGCTATCTCGACTATTACGACCGCGTGGTGACGCTGTTGCGGCCCGGCGGAGTGGTCGTGTTCGATAACGTCTTATGGAGCGGCGACGTTGCGGACCCCGACAAGTCCGACGACGACACGGTCGCTTTGCGCGACATTGCGCGCCGGGCCAAGGCCGATCAGCGCGTCGACATCGCCTTCACCTCAATCGGCGACGGCCTGCTCCTCTGCACCAAGCGCTAAGCGCTGCGCCATTGCGCGCATTTGCAGGAGACGCCGCCGCAGGCTAATCCTCGGCGGACTCAATCTCGCGCGCAATTTTCTTGCGCGCCAGCATCTCCAAGGGACGATAAATGGCTCGCAAGAAGATCGCTCTCATCGGCGCCGGCATGATCGGCGGCACGCTTGCCCATGTCTGTGCGCGCGAAGAACTCGGCGACGTGGTGTTGTTCGACATCGCTGAGGGCGTCGCCAAGGGCAAGGCGCTCGACATCTCCGAGGCCACGCCCGTGTTCGGCAAGGACTCCAATCTCGCCGGCTCGGATAAATATGAAGCGATCGCGGGCGCGGATGTCTGCATCGTCACCGCCGGCGTGCCGCGCAAGCCGGGCATGAGCCGCGACGATCTCATCGGCATCAATCTCAAGGTCATGAAAGCGGTCGGCGAGGGCATCAAGGCGCATGCGCCGAACGCCTTCGTCATCTGCATCACCAATCCGCTCGACGCCATGGTCTGGGCGCTGCGCGAATTCTCCGGCCTGCCGCACAACAAGGTCGTCGGCATGGCGGGCGTGCTCGACAGTGCGCGCTTCCGTCACTTCCTGGCCGAAGAATTCAAAGTCTCCGCTGAAGACGTCACCGCCTTCGTCATGGGCGGTCACGGCGACACGATGGTGCCGCTCTTGCGCTATTCCACCGTCGCCGGCATTCCCGTGCCGGACCTCATTTCGATGGGCTGGTCGACGGATGAAAAGATGGACGCGATCGTGCAGCGCACGCGCGGCGGCGGCGGCGAGATCGTGCAGCTTCTCGGCACGGGCTCGGCCTTTTATGCGCCTGCTGAAAGCGCCATCGACATGGCGGTCTCCTATCTGCGCGACAAAAAGCGGCTTCTGCCGTGTGCGGCCTATTGCGATGGCCAGTTCGGCCTCGACGGGCTTTATGTCGGCGTGCCGGTGATCATCGGCGCCGGCGGCGTCGAGCGCGTGGTCGAGATTGAGCTTAATGACGACGAGCGCGCCATGTTCGACAACTCCGTAAACGCCGTGCGCGGTTTGCTGGACGCCTGCCGCTCGCTTGACCAAACGCTGGCGTGAAGGGCGGCGCCTTCAAGGTCCGCTTGGCCCGGCTGAGCGACATTGAGGCGCTGCGCTTGCTCATGGACGCGTCGATCGACGCGATCTTGCCGAAATTCTATTCGGTCGAGGCCGCGCGCGCGGCGCGTCAGTTCATGGGGCTCGACACGCAACTCATTGATGACGGCGCCTATTTCGTCATTGAGCTGAACGGTCAGTTGATCGGCGCGGGCGGCTGGAGCCGGCGCGCGACTTTGTTCGGCGGAGACGCCTCGCCCGGACGCAGCGCGCGCCTGCTCGATCCGGAAACCGAGGCCGCGCGCATCCGCGCCATGTACACCCATCCTGATTATGTCCGCCTCGGCGTCGGTGCGCGCATTCTTGCCGCCTGCGAAGACGCCGCGCGTGCGGAGGGCTTCAGGACGGCCGAGCTCGGCGCCACGCGCGCGGGCAAGCCGCTCTACAGCGCTTATGGCTATGAAGAGATCGAGGAACTCGACGCGGTCTCCGATGACGGCGTGGCGGTCTCAATCACGCGCATGGGCAAGACGCTGACGGATGATTAGCCGCTGGCGGACGGTTAGCCGCTGCGCGCGCCTGCTGATGGCGGTTCAACGTCGATAATCTCGACCGGCCCGCATGGCTCGCCGTCACCAGTGCGTCCGACATTGACGGCTCGCTCTTCTACGGCCTCTACAAGGCGCACATGGCCGTCGTTGCGGGTGGGTGCGGAGACATTGATCCAGTTATTCGCGTCGGCGCCCCCAAAGCGGATGACGACGCGCGAAATGGAGGATTGCTCTTCAATGATCGCGATGTTGCAGATCCGGTCATGCAACAGCCAGGCGGAGACGATATCTTCGTCCTCGCTCCACCACATGCGCACGGCTTCGTCCGTGACCGCATAACCGTTCTCACCCAGCCAGAAGTTCCAGACGGCGTAGAAATGCAAAACAGGCTCATCGTCGCCGATAATGCCGTGATCGCGCAGGAATGCCACGTGCCGCTCGTCGATGGCGTCGCCGCTCGCGATCTCCACCATCGGGCGGGCGTAGAGGCTGAGTGCGAAGATCGGGGTGCACAGAATAACCAGTATAAGACAGGTCCAGCGCAGAAATCGGAGCCCGGCCGGACGTTCGCTCACGCGGCGTGAGAGGCGATGATGACGAAATGCGTGCCATGTCAGCATCGCGGCCAGAAAGGCGTAAGCGCCGAGGCGTACGACGGTTCCGGCCGCCTGCGGCCCCTCCGGCAGGCCGGTGAAGTCCAGGAGTATGAGCCCGAGCAGCGCGAGCGCGCAGAGCCGGGAAAAATTCAAAGCGCCGATCGCTGTGATCAGTAAAACGACCCCCGCGAATACTCCCTCCAGCGGGACGTAATTCGGGTTGCTCGTATTGGTCTGTCCGGAGAGGAGGAAATAGAGACCGCCGCCCAGCCCAAGCAACGAGATGAAAATGAAGAAGCCGGTCGCGCGCTGGACCCAGCGCTTCGAGTCCTCGCGTTGACGCTTCAAGTCCTTGAGTTCGATATCGTCCACCCGCCTGTCCCCCCTCAAGCGCAGAAGACCGATAGTGGAAGTTGTAATTTAGCGAAGCAAGGTCTTTGGGTTGTTGAATAGCAGTCGCGCCGGCGACAGCGTAGCCGGCGCGAAGTCAATACGGGGGGCATGCCTCAGTAATGAAGCGGCGCTATGCGCGTGACGTGGCCCATTTTGCGGCCGGGCCGGGCTTCGCGTTTGCCGTAAAGATGTATACGGACGTCCGGCGACTTCGACATTTCAAGCGCCTGCTCGACATCATCGCCGAGAAGATTGGTCATGACCGCGCTTGCGGTCGCGGACGTATCGCCGAGCGGCCAGCCGGCGACGGCGCGCATGTGCAGTTCAAACTGGTCGCACGCGGTCGCGTCCATCGTCCAATGGCCGGTATTGTGGACGCGCGGCGCGATTTCATTGACCAGGAGCGCGCCGCCTTCGAGCTCGAAGAATTCAATGGCGAGCACGCCGACATAGGCGAAGCGCTCCATCATGTTCTGCGCAATTTCGTGTGCGGACTTTGTCGCCTCCTCGGAGACGGTCGCCGGCGCTGTCGTTTCACGGAGAACGCCGTCCTCGTGGCGGTTCTCGACCAGATCATAGGCGGCGAACGCCCCGTCCGCGCCGCGTG
>JAUIEH010000556.1 GCA_030428405.1 Alphaproteobacteria bacterium | reverse complement strand
ATCGGCCTTGTATCGAGCCACGCTCGCGCCGCCAAGCCGCCTTGCCGTTGACTTACGGCGTCTTAACTTGAGCGCAAAGGTGCATCAGCCTATTCGTCACTGGCCCGCACGAGCGCGGGCGCGTCTGCGAGACCGCTTTGATATGACGGCGTTTTGGCGGCCGGCGGCCCTCAGCCTGGGCCTCGTCGCACTCTCATTAGCCGCTTGCGGCGACCGAAACGCCGATCAGGCGACCGGCGAGGCCGCGACCGGCGCTGTCGCCTCAATCGACGGTCTGGCGCCGCGCGAAATGCTGTTTGGCGAGCCAGCGCGCTTTCGCGGCCGGCTTTCGCCCGACGGCGCCATGGTCTCCTGGCTCGCGCCGCATCAGGGCGTGTTGAATGTCTGGGCGGCCTCCTCTGAAGCCCCCGAGGAAGCTGCGCCGATCACCGGCGCCGCCGGCTATGGCGTGTCGATTTATGAATGGGCGCGCAACTCGACCCATATCGTCTTCCTCGAAAAACTCGATTCCGGCGAAGCCACGCGCATCGGCTCGGTCAATGTCGCCACTGGCGAAACCATCGACCTGACGCCGGGCGGCGATGAGACGCGCTCGCGCCTGGTCGGCATGAGCTGGGACTATCCCGACGAGATCGTCATCGCCGCCAATGATCGCGACGAAGAGGCGTTCGATCTCTACCGGGTGAACCTCATCACCGGCGAAAGCCGGCGCATTTATGAAAACACCGAGGGGTTCACCCGGCTCATCGTCGATTCAAATTTCGAGGTCCGTATAGCGGAACGTCCGCGCCCGGATGGCGGCCGCGACGTCTTGCGGCGCACGCGCGATCGCGAATGGGAGCTGCTTTACCAGATCGATTTCGTCGACTCCGAGCAGTCCTGGATCATCGATTTCGACGCGACCAATCGCGCCATATACGCGCTCGACAGCTCCGGCGCCGACGCCGCGCGCCTCGTGCGCATGGAGCTCGACACCGGCGTGCGCCAGATATTGGGCGCGATCGACGGCGCGGATATCGGTTATGTCCTGCTTCATCCGGTCACGAATGAAGCTGACGCCTTTGCGGTCACCCGCCTCAACCGCGAATGGATACCGCTGACCAGCCGCGGCGCGGCGGCGATTACGTTCCTGGACGAACAATTGGGCGAGAACTACATCATCCTCTCGCGCTCGGTCGATGACCAGCGCTGGATCGTGTATGATTCCGACGCGATCAATCCCGGCTCCTATTTCGTGTTCGACCGGGAAGCTCAAACCCTCGAACACCTGCTCGACGTGCAGCCCGCGCTGTCTGCGCGCCCGCGCATTCGCCGCAACGCCGTCGTCATTCCCAGCCGCGACGGGCTCGAGATGATCTCCTATCTGACGCTGCCGGAAGGCGCGGATGAGGACGAAGACGGCCGGCCCGAACACGCCTCGCCGCTCGTCATCATGCTGCCGGAAGGCCCAGGTTATCGCGAGCACGGCGAATATGACGCGGAGCAAGACTGGCTGTCCGATCGCGGCTACGCCGTCCTGGCGGTCAATCCGCGCGGCTCTTGGGGTTTCGGCAAGAGCTTCCTCAACGCCGGCGCGCGCGAGCTTGGCGGCGCAGTCGTCGACGACATCGTCGACGTCGCACAATGGGCGGTCGATCAAGGCGTCGCCGAACCCGGCCGCATCGGCATCGCGGCGGCGTCTTTGGGCGGCGTGAGCGCCATCGGCGCGCTTGCCGCCCATCCCGACCAGTTCGCCTGTGTCGGCACGGTCGGCGCGCCAATGGACCTCACCCGCTTCGTCGAGGACACGCCGCCTTACTGGCGCGCATACCAGCCCTGGTTCGACCGCTTCATTGGCGATACGTCTA
>JAUIEH010000555.1 GCA_030428405.1 Alphaproteobacteria bacterium | reverse complement strand
TATTCCAACGCCGACCGCCTGGTCCGCCTGATCAACGACATTCTCGACATCGAGAAGATCGAAGCGGGCAAGCTCTCATTCCAGTTCCAGAAAACCGAGATGGCCTCGTTCCTGACCCGCGCCATAGAGGACAATCGCGCCTTTGCACATGAACGCGGCGTTGAATTCAACCTTGTACAGCCCACAGAGGAATTTTGGGCGGAGACCGATCCCGACCGCATGGCTCAGGTCATGGCGAACCTCTTATCCAACGCCGCAAAATTCACGCCCGAAGGCGACGCGGTGACAATCTGGGCCGAAAAGCGCGGCGCCAATATCCGCATATCCGTGAAGGACAGTGGTCCCGGCATCTCCTACGAATTTCGGAAGCAGATCTTCTCCAAATTCGCGCAGGCCGATTCATCCGACACGCGCAAGCTTGGCGGCACCGGTCTTGGATTGAACATCTCGAAAGCCATCGTGAAGGCGCACCATGGAACGATCGATTTCGAGTCCACGCCCGGTGAAGGCGCAACATTCTATTTTGAGATCCCGCTTCTCGAAGAAGAGACCAACAAGCCCGACGCCGAGCGCTCAGAAGGCGTCGTCGCGCGGATTCTGATCTGCGAAGACGATCTCGACGCCGCCAATCTCCTCAGCCTCATCATCTCCGAGATGGGATATGAGACCGTCATCTGCGCCTCGGCCGCTGAAGCAAAAGCCGCCATCGCAAAGGAAAATTTCGCAGCGATGACGCTCGATCTGTCCATGCCCAATCAATGCGGCCTGACATTGATCCGTGAGCTGCGCGCCGAAGAACGCACTAGCGATCTGCCGATCATCGTGGTGTCGTCGGATGCCGAAATCGGTCGCACGGAGTTGGGCCCACAGGCCGTCAGCGTCGTTGACTGGCTCGAAAAGCCAATCGACATCAACCGTCTGCGCAACGGGGTCTCCAACGCGCTTGCGAAGTCAAACTCCGACGTCATCCGTATCCTGCATGTCGAAGACGACGACGATCACATCGCCATCGTGTCCAGTCTCGCTGGCGAAGCAGGCTTTATCGACGTCGCCAAGAGCTGCGTGGAAGCCGAGGCGTTTTTGACGGCGCATGACTATGACCTCGTCATTCTCGATCTTGGCCTGCCCGATGGTCGCGGTGAAGAATTATTGCCGATGATACGCCGCAGTTCGTCCGTGCCGCCGCAGGTCCTCGTGTTTTCGATCGAAGACCTCGACGTCCCGTACTGGCCGAAGGTCGACAGCGCGCTCGTCAAATCGCGCACCACGAACAATGCGCTGAGCGACAAGATCCGCGCCCTCTTAAGTCGTTCCGTCTATAGGCGCGACATCACCATCGCAGACGCTTAGGGAGAACAATATGACCTATTCTCTGGAGCGCATCACCTACGTGGAAGATGAGCCCGACATCCGCACCATCGCGGAAATCGCGCTCACCACGGTCGGCGGGTTCAATGTCGACACCTGCGCTTGCGGCCAAGACGCGCTCGACCGCGCGCCGGGCTTCGGGCCGGACCTGGTCCTTTTGGACGTGATGATGCCGGAAATGGACGGTCCCGAAGTATTCCGTCAACTCCGTAAATCGCCGGAAACAGCAGGCACGCCAGTCGTTTTCATGACGGCCAAAGTGCAGCCGGCTGAAGTCGCCGAATATCTCGAGCTCGGCGCAATCGGCGTCATTTCAAAGCCGTTCGACCCGATCACGCTCGCCGATGAGCTGAGAGACATCTGGACTGCGCACCGTAGCGCGGCCTGAGCCTTTCGAACGGCGCCTGGAGCAACACCATGATACGCAAGCCGTTCATCCTCGTGGTCGACGACAGCTCTGAGATCTGCGCGCTGATCAGCGC
>JAUIEH010000057.1 GCA_030428405.1 Alphaproteobacteria bacterium | reverse complement strand
CTGATGTTCACGGCCTTCGCGCTGAACATCGCCGTGCCCGTCACGATCAGCCTCTGGAAACCCGTTTATGCGCGATCGCTTTCCGCGACGTGAACCGGCGCGCCGCGCTTAGCTTTCATTCCGTCGACGGCGCAATTCCTCTGCAACATCGCCAAGACCAAGACCACGCGCGCGCAACAACACGATAAGGTGATAGATGAGGTCCGCGCTCTCGCCGATCAGCGCGCCATCGTCCTCACACGCACCAGCCAGCGCCGTCTCGACGCCTTCCTCGCCGAGCTTCTGCGCGATCCGGCGCACGCCCGCATCCAGGAGGCGGCGCGTATAGCTTTCCTCCGACGGCGCATCGGCCTGACGCGCAACGACCCGCTCCAGCCTGGCGAACATGCCGAGACCGGGCGCATCATCCGCATCAAAACAACTGACGGTCCCGAGATGACACGCAGGCCCCGCCGGTTCGGCGAGCACCAGAATGGCGTCGTCATCGCAATCGCCAAAGACCGCGCGCACATGCATCACCGCGCCTGATGTCTCACCCTTGCGCCAGATTTCCTGTCGCGAGCGGCTGAAAAAAGTTGCGCGCATGGTCGAGAGCGTTTCGCGCAAGGCGGGCTCGTTCATATAAGCGAGCATCAGCACCTGACGCGTGTCCGCATCCTGAACGATCGCCGGCAAGAGCCCGCCGCCTTTGTCCCAGTCGAAGGCGGCCTCATCGCCGATGCTCAATGGCGCGTTTCGATCCCGCATGTCCTCAGCCATGATTTCAGGTCCGCAATGTCGATCAGCTTTTTATGAAACACAGACGCCGCCAGCGCGCCGCTGACGCCGGCTTCCTCGAACACGTCCCGGAAATGCTCGCGCGCGCCCGCTCCGCCTGAAGCGATAAGCGGTATGCTGAGCCTTTCACGCGCCGCGTAGAGCTGTTCGATGTCATAGCCCTGCCGGCGGCCGTCTTCATTCATGCAGTTCAAGACGATTTCACCGGCGCCGCGCTCCTGGGCCTCACGCACCCAGTCGGTCATCAAACGGCCGGACTCGCGCGTTGTCTGGGTCGAACCCGTATACTGAAAGACGCGCCAATCACCCTCGATCTTGCGGCTGTCCACACCGACGACGACGCATTGCGCGCCAAAGCGCGCCGCCAGTTCGTCGATCAGCGCTGGACGCTCCAGCGCGGGCGAGTTGATGGAAATCTTATCGGCGCCGCGCTCCAGCCTTTGCGCCGCCTGCTCTGCATCACGCACGCCGCCCGCGACGGCGAACGGAATGTCGAGAAGACGCGCAACCGCCTCAACCCAGTCGCACGACACGCTGCGCGCCTCCGCGCTCGCCGTGATGTCATAGAACACGAGTTCATCGGCGCCTTCATTGCGATAACGCGCGGCCAGATCGAGAATGTCGCCGACATGTTCGTGATTACGGAACTCCACGCCCTTCACCACCACGCCGTCGCGCACATCCAGACACGGAATAATTCTACGCGCCGGCGCCAAAGGCCTCCTCCAAAGCGAGTTCGCCTTCATATAGCGCCTTGCCGACAATGACGCCGGAGGCGCCCTTATCCGCCAGCGCTGAAACGTCCGGCATGCCGCGAACGCCGCCAGAGGCGAGGATTTCGAGATCCGGATGGGCGCGGACGAGTTCGTTCATCAGCTCGAGATTTGGCCCCGCCAGCGCGCCGTCACGATCGACATCGGTGACCATGACGTGACGCAATCCGTCCCCGGCATATTGCGTAATCGCGTCAGAAACGCGCAATTGCGACGCCGCCGTCCAGCCATGCGTGACGACGATCGGCGCCTGATTGTCGAAACGCACATCGAACGCCAGACAGATCCTGTCGGGACCGAATGTGTGCAGACATTTCCGCACGACCTCCGGATTGATGATGGCCATGGAGCCGATGACGACACGCTCCACGCCCGCGTCGATGAGCCGCGCGACGTCGAAATCGCGCCGCACGCCGCCGGCGGCTTGAATTTTCAAACCCGATTTTCCGGCGAGCTCTCCAATCAATTCATATTGTTGCGGCCGACGCATGCGCGCGCCGTCGAGATCGACGATATGGGCCCATTGCGCGCCGGCTTGTGCGAATTTGGCGAGATGGCTCTCCGGCGCGCCGTCGTAGAAGGTCGCCCTGTCGAACTCGCCGCGAAGCAGCCTAACGCAGCGCCCGTCGATCAGGTCCATGGCCGGCAGGATCAGCATGGCGCGCTCAAGAAATTCGCGAGCACGCGCGCGCCGGCCTCTCCAGAACGCTCGGGATGAAACTGGCAGCCAAACAGATTGCCTTGCTCAATCGCAGCGGCGAACGGGCCGCCATATTCCGCCTCGCCGGCGGTCGCGTCATCAATGCTCGCACCATATCCGTGAACGAAGTAAAAATAAGAACCGTCCGCTACGCCGTCAAAGAGACAAGTTTGCGACCGAGTTTTGCGCACGCGGCTCCAGCCCATATGCGGCCATGTCTCTCCCGGTTCAGGCGTTCGCTTGCTGACCACGCCGTTCAAGAGACCCAAGCCGCGTGCGTCACCTTCCTCAGAGCGCTCGAACAATAGCTGCATTCCCAGACAAATCCCCATCAACGGGCGCACAAACCGGCAAAGCGCGTCACGCAGATCAAGCGCGTCGAGGCGCGCGGCCGCATAAGAAGCTGCGCCGACGCCGGGAAGGATCAAGCGCTCGGCTTCTTCAATCTCGCTTGGTGTACGCACGATATCGCTTTGCGCGCCAAGACGCTCCAGCGCGAAACTCACCGAGGCGAGATTGGCGCAACCCAGATCGACCACCCCCACTCTCACTCGAGGACGCCTTTCGTGCTGGCCGAGCCGGATGCTTCCAACCGAACGGCCTCGCGCAGCGCCCGGCCGAGACCTTTATAGACCGCCTCGGTTTTATGGTGATCATTGTCGCCGCGAACTTTGACATGGATGGCGGCGCCGAGATGATCGGCCAAAGAGCGAACAACATGCGCAGTCATCTCTGTCGGGTAGGCCCCGATATGACTGGCAGTGAACGCCCCTTCAAAGACGCTGACAGGCCGGCCGCTCAAGTCGATAAGCACTTCAGCCGCCGCCTCATCCATGGGAATGGAGACGCCATAGCGGCGCAGCCCTATCTTCTCGCCAAGCGCTTCGCGCAATGTCTTCCCAAGGACGATAGCGCAATCCTCGATGACGTGATGCGCATCGACATGCAGATCGCCCTCGCATGACAAGGTCAGCGCGAAACCGCCATGCGCCGCGACCTGCTCCAGCATATGGTCGAAGAACCCAAGCCCGGTCGACACGTCCACCGGACCAGCCGCATCAAGATCAACCGCCGCGGCGATGTCGGTCTCATTGGTCCGGCGCGCATGTTCCGCCCGCCGTTTGGCGACCCCCGCCTCCTCAACCTCGAAAGCGTCGAGCAAAAGCGCGTTCTCATCCGGCGACCCGATGGTGATGCGCATGCCGCCGGGCGCGACATTCTCGCGCCAACGCACGGCGATGGCCCGCTCATTCAAGCGCGTGCGCAGGGCTTCTGCGTCGCGCGCTTCGACGAAAATAAAATTGGTCGCACTCGGATTGATTTTGACGACGAAAGGCGAAGCTTTGAGCGCTTCGCTGACGCGCGCGCGCTCGGCTATTATTTCCGCGATGCGCCGTTTCGTCACCGGAATGCGCGCAGGCGAAAGCGCATCCAGAGCGATCTCGATGCAAGGGCCCGCCACGGGATATGGCGCAATCGCCTTGCGCAATAACTCAATCGTGCGCGGTTGCGCGATGGCCGCGCCGATGCGCGCGCCGGCAAGTCCATAGGCCTTGGACAGCGTGCGGAGCACGATCAAATTCTCGCGCGCTTCCACCTCGCGCGAAAAACTTCCCTCCTCCGAGAACTCGATATAGGCCTCATCGAGCACGACCAGCGTTTCGGGCAAAGCGTCCAGGACCGAGATTAAGTCCTCGCGCGCAATGGCGCCGCCCGTCGGGCTGAGCGGTGAACAGATGAATGCAAGCTTCACCGCGCCATCCGCCCGAACCGCTTTTATCAAAGCCTCAGCGTCGAAGGAGAAAGCCGATGTCAGCGCCGTCTTGATGACGCGCGCGCCCTGCAGCATGGCGGCGGTTTCGTAATAATCAAATGTAGGCGGACTGATCGCGATGGCGTCTTCGCCGGGCGCGCAGAACACGCGCACACAAGCGTCGATCGCATCATCAGCCCCGCGACCGAGCGCGATCATGTCGGCGCTGACGCCGTAGAGCGCCGCCATGCGTGAACGCAATTGCGGCGCTTGAGGCTCGGGATAGCGGTTCACGCCCGCTGCGCCGCTGCGCGCGCCCAAGCCAGGATAAGGGTTCTCGTTGGCGTCCAGCTTGACCACATCGCCGCGCGCGCCCTCGTCGAACGCCGTCGCATATCCAGACATCGCCACGACTTCCGGACGCGCGAGCCGTTCGGCCAAGGAGCGTTCCCGCACGCTCACGACGCAGGCTCCGCTACGACAGCGTCTGCAGCGGCCTCCTCCTCGCGCGCCAGAACCGAACGCGCATGCGCTTCAAGTCCTTCCAGCCGAGCAAGCGCGACAGCTGCAGGCGTCAGCGCGCGTGCGGCCTGCGCGCTGACGCGCTGCACGGAGATGATGCGCATGAAAGAAGCCACGCTGACGCCGCTCCAGGCGCGCGCAGCGCCGTCCGTGGGCAGAACATGGCTCGGGCCATTGACGTAGTCGCCAAACGCCTCCGCCGCCCAGCGCCCCATAAAGACGGCGCCGGCATTGCGCACGCCGCCCAGCGCGCCTTCGGGATCATCGACATGCAATGACAAATGCTCGGGCGCATAGGCGTTTGCGACCTCCAGCGCCTCGGCGAGATCGTCTGTGATGATGCAGCGCGCCTGTTTCATGGCGGCGCGCGCGATGTCGCGTCTCGGCAGGCGCTCGACTTGCTCCTGCACGTGTGTAAGCGCGTTTTGCGCGAGTACGGATGACGTCGTCACGAGCACGACCTGGGCGAGCGCGTCATGTTCGGCCTGCCCGAGAAGATCAGCCGCGATCACGCGCGCATCCGCCGTTTGATCCGCGATGACGAGGAGTTCAGACGGTCCTGCTGGCAGATCGATGGCCGGCCCGCCCGGCATCGCGGCGGCATAGGCTTTAGCGGCTGCGACAAACGCGCCGCCCGGCCCGAAAATCTTGTCGACGCGCGCAATCGTTTCCGTGCCAATCGCCATGGCGGCGATCGCTTGCGCGCCGCCCACGACATGCAGCTTATCGACCCCGCTGACGGCCGCCGCCACGATCATGGCCGGCGACACCCGACCATCTCCGCCCGGCGGCGTGGCTACGACGAGATCGCTCACCCCCGCCTGGCGGGCGGGAATGGCCAACATCATCAGTGTCGAAACAAGCGGCGCCGTGCCAGCGGGCGCATATAGGCCTGCGCGTTCAATTGGCCGATGAACCTGCTCGCAATTCAGACCGGGAATGACGTCAATCGGCTGAGAAACTGGCGCACTCTGTGCGTGGAATGTGTCGATATTGGCGGCGGCAAACTCGATTGCGGCCACATCGTCGACGGACAAAGCAGCGCGCGCGCTCTCGAGCGCGTCGTCATTTATTTCAATGACATAAGGCCTGCAGCCGTCAAAGCGTTCGGCATATTCAGCGACGGCGTCATCGCCGCGCGCACGCACGGCGTTGAAGATCTCCGCCACCGCAGAGAGCACGCCGTCGTCAGCGCGCTGTTGCGGCCGCGAAAGCGCGTTTTCGCGTTCCTCCGCATTCAGATTACGCCAGATGTAACTTTTCATGGCGCACCTACATCATCATTTTTTCAATGGGAAGAACGAGGATCGCCGAAGCGCCCGCCGCCTTGAGCCGCTCAAGCGTCTCCCAGAACACAGATTCCTGGCAGACCGCGTGAACGGCGACGGAACCCTGGCGCGAAGCAAGCGGCACGACGGTGGGCGCATCCGCGCCGGGGAGAATTTCGGTTATCTCGCCGATCGCCGTTTCAGGCGCATTCATCATGATATATTTCGTGCCCTGAGTGGCGAGCACGCCATCAAGCCGACGCAGAAACTTTTCGCGCGCTTCGCCCAATTCACCGCTCAAAGCACGCGTTGAGCCCACGAGAACAGCTTCGCTTTCAAGCACGGTGTCGACAGCGCGCAAGCCATTGGCCTCAAGCGTTGCGCCGGTCGAAACCAGATCGCAGACGGCATCGGCGATGCCCAAGCGCGGCGCGACCTCGACGGAGCCGGCCAGCTCAACGACGCGCGCCTCAACATCGTTGTCGGATAAAAACCGCTTGAGGAGATTGGGGTGCGAGGTCGCGACTCTCAGCCCCGCAAGGCTTTTCGGTCCCGCATAGTCAAAGGCGCGCGGCGCAGCGATCTTGAGCGCGCAGCGACCAAAGCCCAGCCGCGCGACAATCTCGGTGTCTGGCCGGTCATGATCAAGCAACGCTTCTTCATAGACGTTGGCGCCGACAAATCCGAGTTCGCACGTGCCTGACAGAACGAACTGAACGATGTCGTCATCGCGCACCCGCAAGACGTCAATCGGCTGGTCCTCGACGCGAAAAAGCAGTTCGTCCTTATCGCGACGAAACCGCAAACCGGTCTTTTCGAACAGGGACAGACTTGCGTCGGCCAAACGGCCTTTGCTCTGCACCGCGATGCGCAAACGTTCAACACTCATGACGATCGCCTACCCGTTCATCCGGTCAAGGACGAGGCGGTATCCCTGATGCGGCTCATCGCGCAAAAACCGCGCGACGCGCGCAATCGTCGCCGTGCTGACGCCGGTTTGGGCGTTGATTTCGCGGTAAGACAGAGCGCCCTCGTCCAGAAGCGCTGCGACCCGGATACGTTCGGCGAAGGAGCGGCGCTCTCCCGGCGTGCACAGATCGGCGAGGAAACGCTGCGCTTCTTCCTGCGTGCGCAGGCTCAAGAGCGCGCGACACAACATCACCTCGTCTGCGGGCTGAGCGCCCGTGTCATCCATGCGCGCTGGCTGCGCCATTGACCATGCCTCGTGCTATCTCGCTAACGTTTTAGCACGCTAAAGCGATAAAGCAACAAGCTTGTTGATTTGAACCGGCTGCAGACGCGCCGCAGCGGTCACGACGCAATCACCCACGATTATCTTATTGTATTTGCATGATTAATCGAAGCCCGAGCCCGTCAGGCCGCGCTCTCGACGCCATTGCCGGCTTTAGCGGCGGTCTCAGAACCCGAGGCGTCGCCTGCATTGATATCCGCAATCGCAAGCGCTGCGTCGATGGCGTTGAAGATCTCATCCGGATTATACGGCTTGGCGATCAGGTCGATCATGCCCGCCGCGCGCGCCGTTTCGCGCTCGGTTTCGCTGACCGAGGCCGTCAGCGCGATGACGGGCGTCTGCGCGTTCGGCGAGGCGGAGCTGCGAATGGCCGCTGTCGCCTCATAGCCGTCCATCACCGGCATCTGCACATCCATCAAGATGACGTCGAACGCCTCGCCTAGCGCGGCGCGCACGACCTGCTCGCCATTCTCTACAAGGACGAGATTGACCTCGCGTATGGCGAGAATGGCGCGTAACAAGCTGCGGTTTACGGACTGATCGTCAGCCGCAAGCACGCGCAGTCGGCGCAATGACGGTGCAGGCGTCAGGCTTTGTTCGTCACGTTCGCCGTCTTCCGGCGCCTCCGCGGCCGGCGCCTGTGTGAGCGGCAAGTCAAACCAGAACACGCTGCCTTGGCCTCGCGTGCTTTCGAAGCCGATGCGTCCGCCCATCAGCTCGACCAGCTGACGCGAAATCGCAAGGCCCAGGCCGCTGCCGCCGTGACGACGCGTCGGCGTCGGGTCGGCCTGCGCGAAACGTTGGAACATCTTCGGCTTCATATCCTCGGCGATGCCGATGCCGGTGTCGCGAACTTCAAAATGCAGCCGTTCGCCGCACCGCTCGCCCATGCTGCGCACTGTGATCTCCACAACGCCCTCATCGGTGAACTTCACAGCGTTGGAGACGAGATTGTTCAAGACCTGACGAAGTCGCGCCGGGTCGCCGAGCACGGATTGCGCCAGGCCGTCCTCGATCATGCAACGAATTGCGATGTTCTTTTCGTTCGCGCGGCCACGCATAAGAGCAGCGACATCGCGCGCAACGCGCGCCGGGTCGAAACTCTCACGCGCGATGACGACCTTGCCCGCCTCAAGGCGGGAAAAGTCGAGAATTTCGTTCAGAAGCGAGAGAAGCGCACGCGCGGAATCATTCGCAATTCCGAGAAGTTTGCGCTGTTCGTCACTCAACTCAGAGCGCATCGTCATCTCGATCATGCCGAGCACGCCATTCATTGGTGTACGAATTTCATGGCTCATATTGGCCAGAAATTCGCTCTTCGATTCATTGGCCGCATCAGCTTTGCGCTTTTGGAGTTTCAACTCCTCCAGAACCGCGACCTGATCGGTGATGTCGCGCGTCACCGCGATGACCTGCGCCACCTTTTCGGGATTGTTTGGGTCATAGAGAGGCGCGGCGAACTCTTCCATCCATCGGCGAGAGCCTGACAGCCCGACGACCTCAAACTGCTTGCGCACCTTCTCGCCCGCAAAACAGCGCGCAAGGCCGGTCATGTAGTCGTCGCGGTAAGCAGGCTCGAGTAATTCGAGAACGGACATTCCCTGCACTTGCGCGATGTCATCGGCCTCGATCATCGCAAGCCCGGCGGGGTTGATGTCGATGACGCGCCCCTGCTCATCCAGCATTTTCACGCATTCCGGTTCGGAATCCAGGATCGCGCGCAAGCGCGCCTCGCTAGCCTGAGCGGCTTCGCGTTCAGCCGTGGCGGCGGCCATCACCCGTTCAAGACGACGCGCGTTTTCGACATTGCGCCGAAACGTCAAAAGAATGTAGCCGCCACAAGTCGACACGCCCACGCCATAGGCCAGCATCTCCACGACCGAGTAGCCGTGCGACATGCCCACATTGACGAAAGGCAACACCAGAAGCGCGATCGCGCTCGGGGTCGCCGAGGCGATGAAAAACGGCCGCGAGGCCGACATGTGCAGCACCGAATGCAACAGGCCGCCGAACAAAAACACGACCGCCATGAGCTGGGCGGCCGAGGAACCCGAACTCCAGAACAAATAGCCCGGCGCGGTGAAAGTGGCGGCCGCGAGGAACGTCGCGCCGACGCACAAGCCGATCTCGCCACGGCTGGCGGGCCGCTTGCGACCGGACTTCCGGAACATCGAATGGGTATAAAGGTCGAGTGCCTGCGTAATCGCGACGCCGACCAGATAGACGACGGCATAGACGCTGCTCGTGAATACGGCCAGCATCAGCGCGAGCACGGCGGCGATGGCCAAGCGCATCGGCGCCACTTTGCTGCGCGTCGTCGCGACGGACTTCAAGGTTTTCAATCGGCGATCGCCGGTTTCGCGCGACATGGATGCTCAGGCCAGTTTTTGTCCGCACTGTTCCTATCGGCAATTGCTCAAAACCGCGTAAACGATCGTGAAACATGAAGTCGACGCATTGAGATTTTGGTTAGAATTCCGAGACCGACGAAACGCCGGAGAGACCGCGTAGATGACCGCTCACCTGCTCACGCTTTTCATCTTTCTTTGCGCCGGGGTCATCGCCGTGCCGATCGCCTCGCGGCTCGGTCTGGGCTCCGTCCTCGGCTATCTCATCGCGGGCATCGCTATCGGACCTGTGCTCGGCTGGCTGCATGTCGACGTCATCGCCATCCAGCACATCGCCGAGTTCGGCGTTGTCATCATGCTCTTCCTGGTCGGACTGGAGCTGCAGCCACGCGTGCTCTGGCGCATGCGTGGTCAGCTCCTCGGGCTTGGCGGATTGCAGGTGGCGCTGACGGCGCTGGCGGCGACCGGCGTTGCGCTCCTCTTCAATCAGCCGCTCACAATCGCTGTGACCGTGGGTTTGATCCTCGCGCTCTCCTCAACCGCCATTGTTTTGCAGACGCTGAATGAGAAAGGCCTGATGCGCAGCGACGGCGGCCAGGCTGGGTTTTCGGTTCTGTTGTTTCAGGACATCGCCGTCATCCCGATGCTGGCGCTGATCCCCCTGCTCGCACTGCCTGAACTCGTCGAAGCACGCGCCGCCGCGATCGCTGTGCATGGCGCGGAAGACGGCGGCCATGGCGTCTCAATGAGCCTGGTCGAGGGGCTCAACGCCTGGCAACACGCCGCCGTCACCATCGCCGCGATCGCCGCGGTGATTTTCGCCGGACGCAGGCTGGCCGCCCCGAT
>JAUIEH010000056.1 GCA_030428405.1 Alphaproteobacteria bacterium | reverse complement strand
AACGCCTCCGCGCTGATCTATGCCTGCGCGCTGGCGGATTTCGCCGACATCAATCGCGACCAATTCGACATCGTCGCCGTCACCGGCAATTCGCTGGGCTGGTATCTTACCCTCGCCGCGGCCGGCGCGCTCGATGCCCAAGGCGGCGTGCGGGTCGTCGACACAATGGGCGCGTTGATGGAGGCCGAGGGCGTCGGCGGCCAGATCGTCTATCCCGTCTCCGACGCTGACTGGCGGCCCTCGCAGACGCGCGCCGACGCGGTCGATGACGCACTCAGCCGCGCAGCCGCCGAGAACGCCGCGGCGTTCTTGTCGATCAAGCTTGGCGGCATGGCGGTGCTCGCGGGCGATGAGGCCGGTCTTGCCGCGCTTGAACGCTATCTGCCGCAGGCGGATGAACGCTTTCCTTTCCGGCTGGCGCGCCATGCGGCATTCCACACGCCGTTGCTCGCCCATGTTTCGCGCACGGCTTTGAAAGAGTTGGGGCCGACGATTTTCAACAAGCCCCGCCTGCCGATGATTGACGGACGCGGCGCGATTCATCAGCCGAGCGCCTTCGATCCTGAAGCGCTGCATGACTACACATTCGGCGAGCAAATCACCTCGACCTATGACTTTTCGCGCGCCGTCGAAGTCGCGCTGAAGGAGTTCGCGCCCGACCGATTAATCGTGCTCGGACCGGGGACCACGATGGGCCCTCCGATCGCGCAGGAACTGATCAAGCATGGCTGGCGCGGTCTCAAGTCGAAAAGCGACTTCATCGCCATGCAGAAGAACGACCCCTTCATGCTAGCCATGGGCATGGACGACCAGCGCGCCCGCGTCTCCACCGGCGGCGCGCAGGCGGCGGCGCCGGCATGAGCGATGATCCGGCCTTCGGGACTTATGCGCCCAGCGCCTATCAGCGCGCGCTCATGGCGTATACGCACAGCCTGCCTGAGGCGGCCGCCAAGCATCTTGCAGCGCCTGCGCGCGCGCTCCTGCTCGCAAGCATAAGCGGTCCAATCGACGCTGAGCCATATGGGTTTAAAGCCCGGCTCTATCCACACGACAATCTCACCGACAAGCGCGCGCTGGTGACGCCGCAATGTTTCGACCCGCGCGAACGCGCCGCTTTGGCCGAGCATGTCACGCCCGATTTCACCTTTATCGACGCCGGCGCCAATACGGGGCTGTACTCGCTCTTCGTCGCTTCACGCGCAGGACCGGGTGCGCGCATTCTCGCGATTGAGCCGCAGCCGGGCGTCAAGGAACGCTTGCGCTGCAACATTGCTCTGAACGGCTTTGCGCAGATTACGCACGCCGACACTGCACTGGCGGAAGGTCCAGGCGAAGCGCGTTTGTCGGCGCCGGAGAAGAATCGCGGCGAAGCCACGATCGTGAACACGACCGAGGGCGTCGTCGTGCCGACCATCGGTCTGTTCGAACTCATGGACGACCACGCGATCGCGCGCGCGGACGCCTTGAAAATAGACATTGAAGGCGCGGAAGATCGCGTGCTTCCGCCTTTTTTTGAACGCTGTCCTGGCGAACGCTTGCCGCGTCTCATTGTCATGGAGACGCTCTCGCGCAGCTGGCGCGTGGACTGCGTGGCCCTCGCCAAGGCGGCGGGCTATCAAACCAAAGTCGACACCGGGCGCAATCTCGTGCTCGCGCGCGACTGAACGATCGAGGCATGTTGATGAGCGACCAGACGCCGTCAGGAAATGAAAACGCAAACACGCCCTTGCGCGCGCGCTTGATGGGCGAAAACTCAGACGCCGTTTTGCGCGGCGGATTGCTCGTCGGCGGCGCGGCCGTCGTGGCGATCGCAGCCTCGTTCCTCCTGTCTGGTCCGCGCGAGCCAAGCAGCGCCGCCGATCCCGCACTCATAGCTTCTGCGCCGGGTCGCGGCGGCGTCACCGCGCGTCAGGCGGAACTGACCCCGGACGCGCCGGCGCCGGCGCCGGCCTCGGAGACCGCGCCCGCAGGCGGCGGTCTTGAGGCGCTCGCCGATCTTGCACGCGCCCAACTCGCCGATCCTGAGGCGCCCGCCGCCCAGCGCGCATTCGCCCTACAGCAGCTCTTCCTGATTGACCCGCGCGCAGCGTCTGATGCGGCGACCCTGATGATCGAAGATGCGCATACGCCGCTTGTTTTGCGACTTGCCGCTCTCAGCGCATATTCGCCGCCCGCCAGCGCCATCGACGCGAGCCCGACGATCTGGGCCGCGCTCGATCAGCTCGCCGCGCAAGAAGAACAACCGTCAACGGAGCTTGCCGCCTACCAGGCTTTTTTCAGCCAGCTCGGCGAAGGCCATCGCGATGCCATCGACGCCTGGTTCCGCGACCGTGTCGGCGATGAAGCCGCGCTGCGCGCCACAGCTGGCGCAAGCTATGCCGGCGACGGCGTTTTCGCGACGCTCGCCTCGGAATGGGCGTCATCGGATGATGCTGCGCTGAGCGAATTTGGATGGAGCCGCCTCGCTGCGATTCCGCTCGACGCAGAGCTTGAACCCGACGCGCGGCGCGCAGCGCTGGAACGCGCGCTCGACGCCGCAGAAGCGCAAGCCGGTTCGTCATTCGGCGGCGGCGAACAATTAGTCGCGGGCCTGCCGAGCGATTATGTCGACCGGCTGATGGACGCAATATCCGCACGCGACGCAATCGCGCTGCAGCTTCTCAGCAATGAGTCGAGCGAGCACGCCTCAAATGACCAGCTCGAGCTCATTTTCAGCTTCGTGTTCGATTCCGGCGCGGCCAACGAAATGGCGCTGGATCAGGTCGCGTCGGAATTTCCTGATCGCAATTCGCTTGTCACATTCTTGCTGGCCGGCGCATCAGCGCCTGCGCCCGTCGATCACAACCGCACGCCGCGCAACGCGCTGACGGCATTGATGCGCGCCGACCGCGTCGAACTCGACACCATCATCGCTCCGCGTGCGCTCGCGTCGGGCAATGACGAAGCCGGCGCGTTGATCGTGTCGGCCTGGCTGGCGCGGCTTGCCCGCGACGGCGACGGGGAACTGACCGAAGCCACGCTCGACCGGTTCGCAGCGCAACCCTCCGTGTTCGCATCGCCGGGCGCGATGGCGGACCTTGAGCGCGCTGTCGGCGCCCTGACGGACGGCGATCCGGCGGCCGCGCTGCGCTATGCGCCCGCTCTTTATATAGCCGCCAATAGAGGTGGTCAGACGGAGACCTTCCGCCGCCTCGCCCAGCGCGCCATTTCCGCTGCCGCGCAATCCGCCGATGACGGCATCGTTCTCGACCAGCTCGCTGAGGCGACGCGCGCAGAGGACATGGCGCCGGAGGCGCGCGCCGGGCTCGGCCGCGAGCTCGTCCGCGCCGCCTTGCCCGCGCTAAGTCTGAGGACGGAAGGCGACTTCATCGAAACGGTCGCGACATTGCGCGAGGCCGCCGGAAACGCAGCTCAGTCGGAAACCCGCATGACGGCGATGGCGGTCTTGCAGGCCTTGCTGCTTGAGGCCGGTGAAACGCCCGCGAGCTACCGCCTCGCGCTTGAAGCGGCGAATCTGCACGCCATTGAGCCCGCACCCATCGCTCTGGGCTCCAGTGACGCCTCGCCGGTGACGCCGGCCGAGCGCGAACGCGCCGCCATGTTGCGCACACAGGCGTCGCGCGCCTTTGCGTGGCGCCAGGGCTTTTCGCCCAACGCCTCCACCCTGGTCGACGGCGAGACGATCGCGCTCAGCGCGCTCAATTCCGAGGGCGGCGATTACTGGGCGCGGGTCAACGACACCAATGGCGAATTGTTCGAACTACGGGCTAATGCGGCGCTCGCGGCCATTCTGGTCACGGATGGCGACGGCGAAGCGATTGCTGCAAGCGCGGATGCAAACCGCTTCCTCAGCCCGCCGAGCGCCGCTGACGGCGTCAGCTTCATCCGCCTGAGCCCGCGCGATCCCGACGCCGAAGTCGAGGTCACGATGTCGACTGTGACCAATCTCGATCTGTCGCAGGCAGGAACCCGCGCGAGTGCTGTGGAAGTTTCAGCCGGACGCAGCTACGCCGCCGACACTGACCGCGACAATGCGCAAAACGCCTATATCCGGTTCACGGCCCCGGAAGCGGCCGGCTATTCGGTCTACACGTTCGATCTCTCTGAAGAGACCGACACCACGCTATCTCTTTACACGGACGAGACTGGCGAGAGCATCGATTACAACGATGACTCAAACGGTCTCGCCTCGCGTCTGTCCTTCGATGCGCAAGCCGGACAGACCATCTATATCGGCATCGGACATTTCGCGCAGCGCCGCGGCGAATTCCGGCTCGCCATCGACGCCTTGCCGCCGGCGGTCTCGATTGCGGAAGCAAGTGATGAATCCCTCGCCATCCCGATGGAGATCGGCGTCGATCACCGACTCAGCACGTTGGGGGTTGATGGCGGCTGGATCTCGTTCACGACGACGAGCGGCGGCCCCTATGTCATCGAGACCTCCGATCTGGACGGCGTCGACACCACTTTGACCGCGACGCTCAACGGACAGCAGCTGGGCTATAATGATGATGGCGGCCAGGGCCTCGCCTCCCGCCTCGTCGTGGCGGCGGAGCCTGAAACCACCTATCTCGTGCGCGTCGGGCATTTCGCCGGTTCCACAGTGGGCGGACGGTTTACCCTGCGCATCGATCCGATGTAACACACGCGTTCATCGCCGATAGATCAGCAAGCTTGGGGGCTGAAACGCCGTGGCCGGTTCGCGCGTATATGAAGAGCACGACGCTTCGTTCGGTTCGTATTTCGAAGCCGTGAAGGAACTTGAGCGCCAGGAATCGGCGTTTCAGGACATCCACGTCTTCGAAACCGAGCTGCATGGCCGGATCATGATGATCGACGGCCTGACCATGCTCACCGAGCATACGCATTACGTCTATCACGAGCTGATGACCCATGTGCCGATCGCGTGTGCGGGCCAGGTGCGCAGCGTTCTGGTGATTGGCGGCGGCGACGGCGGCACGGTCACCGAACTCGTTAAATATCCCGGCATTGAGCGCATCGTGCTCGCCGAGCTCGACGGCGCCGTCGTGGACATGTCGCGGCGCTGGTTTCCGGAAGTCGCGGCAGGGCTCGATGATCCGCGCGTGGAGATCCGCATCGGCGACGGTGCGGCTTATCTCGCCAGCCAGGACGCCGCTTTCGACGTCGTCATCATCGATTCAACGGATATCTGCGATGAAACCGGCGACATCACCGACGTCGCCTCGCCGCTCGCGACGGACGCCTTCTACGCCGATCTCAAAAAGGCGCTGCGGCCCGGCGGCGTGGTCTCGCAAGTGTTGGGCAGTCTGGTGTTCTATCAAAGCTCGCTTGCGAAGCTTTTGCGCCGACTGGACGGGTTATGGCCGCAAATGCGCGTAATGCGCATGTCGACGCCGTTCTACATCACCGGCGAATGGGCGGCGGGCGTCTACAGCGTCGATAACGCGCTGGAGCCGGGCGCCATCTCTTTGCCTGAGGATCAGCTGCGCTATGTAAATGACGCGATGGCGCGGGCCTGCCTGACGCCGACAAATGACATCAAGCGCTTGCTGGGGCGCGACTGAAACGAGGCTGACATGGCGTTCACGCAGATCATTCGTCCTGATGCTCGAGATCTGGGCGACATGGTCGTCCAGCGCGCCATACCCCAGCCGAATTTGCGCTCCGTCGGTCCATTCGTGTTCTGGGACCAGTTCGGCCCCGTCGAGTTTCCCCCGGGCGAAGGCATGGACGTGCGGCCGCATCCGCATATCGGCCTGGAAACGGTCACCTTTCTGTTCGACGGCGAGATCATGCATCGCGACAATACCGGCGCGGTGCGCGCGATCCGTCCGGGCGACGTCAACTGGATGACGGCGGGGCGCGGCATCGTGCATTCTGAGCGCACGGGAGATGAAACCCGCGCCGCCGGACATCGGCTCCACGGCATTCAGTCCTGGGTGGCGTTGCCCAAGGAACTCGAAAAAACCGCACCGCGCTTCGTGCACCATCCAGGCGACAGCCTGCCGAAGGTCGAGGCCGACGGCGTCAAGGCCACTGTCATTGCGGGCGAGGCCTATGGCGCGCAATCGCCGGTCGAAGCCGTCGCGCCCATTGTTTATGTCGCGCTGGAATTTTCCGCGGGCGGCAGGATCGGCTGTCCGGCCATGGCTGAGGAGCGCGCGCTCTACGTCGCAGAGGGCGAGGTCGAAGCTTCCGGCCAGACCTTGCGCCAGGGCGATCTGGCGGTCCTCGACAGTGACGCCGAACCCGAGCTGACATCGTCCAAAGGCGCGCGCGTCATGTTGTTCGGGGGCGCCAAGCTGGACGGACCGCGGCGTGTGTTCTGGAACTATGTCGCGTCTGATCCCGCCGATATTCAGGACGCCAAGCGCGACTGGGACGAAGCCGCAGCCAATGGCTTTAAATCCGGTCGTTTCACCCTTCCCGAGGGCGAGACCGAGTTCATCCCAGCGCCCAAATCCTGAACCGGCGTCACACCCGCGCACTCGTCGCGGACGCCTTGCATCTGCGGGCTGCGCGTGCAGTTCTGAACGCCATCGCGGCGCTCGCCGCACAATTCGCCTGGGAGGGGAAATTGCCGCTCAATCGTACAACTGTCGCAGCGCTTGGCGCGGGCGCGCTCGCGCTTGCAGCCGCGGCCTGCGCGCAAACGGGCGACGCTGCGCAATCCTTGCGCGACCGCGTCGCCGGACCGGTCGGTCCAGCGCCGGACACGACCGCAAACATCACCGCCGCCGATCTCGGCGCGCGCATCGCGATCGTCTCGGACGACCGTTTTGAGGGCCGCGCGCCCTCATCCGACGGCGGCATGCTCGCCTCGCAATGGATCGCCGAGGAAATGGCCCGCATCGGGCTCGAGCCTGCGGGCGATGACGGCACCTATTTCCAGGCTGTGCCGCTGGTCGAGTCCTCACTCGACGTCGAGAACTCCTCGCTGACGCTGTCCTCGAATGGTGAAGCGCTCGATCTCGAAAACGGCGCGGACTACGTCTATTGGACCAAGCGGACCGAGGGCGAGGTCAGCTTCGAGGATTCCGAGCTGGTCTTTGTCGGCTACGGCATCGTTGCGCCGGAATATGGCTGGAATGACTACGAAGGCGTCGACGTGCGCGGTCGCACCGTCGTGATGCTGGTCAATGATCCAGGCTTCGAGAGCGGTGACCCCGATCTCTTCAACGGCCACGCCATGACCTATTACGGCCGCTGGACCTACAAATTCGAAGAAGCCGCGCGCCAGGGCGCGACCGGCGCCATCATCATCCACGAGGACGCCCCCGCCAGCTATCCTTGGCAGGTGGTCCAGTTCTCCTGGTCGGGCGCGCAGTTCGACCTTGAGCGCGAAGACGGCGGCGCCTCGCGCACGGCCATGGAAGGCTGGGTCACGCGCGCAGTGGGCCGCCGGCTGTTTGAAGAAGCCGGCCTTGATTTCGGCGAGATGCGACGTGCGGCGCGCGAGCCGGGCTTCCGCCCTGTCGTGATGGAAGGCCTGACAGCGTCGGGCGTCCTGCAGACCAATGTGAGCCATCTGGAATCACGCAATGTCCTCGGCGTTCTGCCGGGTGCGGAGCGTCCCGACGAGCATGTGCTTTATACGGCGCATTGGGACCATCTCGGCATGCGCGACGTGCCTGAGGGCGAAGACGCAATTTTCAACGGCGCCGTGGACAATGCGACGGGCGTCTCCACAATCCTGGAAATCGCGGAAGCCTTCGCCGGCGGCGAGCGTCCGGAGCGTTCGGTTCTGTTCGCCGCGGTGACGGCGGAAGAATCCGGCCTGCTCGGCTCGGCCTATTTCGCGGCTCATCCGACCGTGCCCCTCAACACCATCGTTGCGGGCATGAATATTGACGGTCAGCTGCCTGTCGGACGCACGCGCGATGTCGTCGTGATCGGCTATGGCGCCTCTGAGCTTGAAGACATTCTCGAAGAAGAAGCTGCTGCTCAGGACCGCGTCATCCGGCCCGACCCCGAGCCGGAAGCCGGCTATTTCTACCGCTCGGACCACGTGGAACTCGCCAAGGTCGGCGTGCCGATGCTTTACGCAGACGGCGGCCAGGACCATCGCGAGCTCGGCGTTGAATATGGCGAGCGGGTCGCAGCCGAATATCGCGCCAACGCCTATCACAAGCCCGCGGACGAATATTCCGAGGACTGGGATTTATCGGGCATGGAGGAGGATGCGACCTTGCTGTTCAATATCGGCATGCGCATCGCCGACACTGACATCTGGCCAAATTGGTACGAAACCAATGAGTTCCGCGCCATTCGCGACGCGAGCATGGCCGGAGAGTAACGACTGACGACTTAGCGCCCGTCCCGTCCGTTCACGGCGGGGCGGGCGGTATGTCGATCGCGATCATCGAAATCGCGCTTTCGGGAAGAAAATCTTCCGTCTCGCGATGAACGCCTTCGGCGGCGCCATCCTCATAAACGCCGGCCGGACCTCCCTCAGCCGCCACATAGAACATGACGCCGCCATGCGGTCCGCGATCGAACTCGACGAGTTCCTCGCCGATATCCGTTTCGATGATGAAGGCGTCTCCATAAACGTCTGCAGCAACGTCCAGACTCACGCCGACAGCGACGCCCTGAAGCGTGCGGAAGCGCGCATCGCGCGTTTCCAGGCGATAGACGGCGTCGCGGCCCTGCGCTGCGTATCCGCAAACGACTTGCGCGCCGTCCTCCATAGCGCAGAGTCGATTGATGCCGTTCGCAACCGCCTCTTGCTCATAGTCGAAGCTTTCATCCGTCGCCTGCATATCGGCGAAGCTCATGCCGATGGCGAACGGCCCGATGCGCGCATCCGCGATCAGCCGGTTTTCAGCGGCGACTGCATCGGTCGCAGCGACATCCTCCGGCGTTACATCGGGCGGCGCTTCAATGCGACCGCCGCTGTCGCCGCAGGCCGCAAGCAGGAGCGTCGCCGCACTCGCCGTCAGTAGTGATCGCATGGAGCCCACCTCACCGGTTTCCCCGTCAGACTACCACTTAGGCGAAAAAACGCATCACCGCCCGCGCGGATCGTTCTCGAGCAGGTCGCGCAACAGCGCATCGACCATCGGCGCAAGGCGTCCGCCGCCCGCGTCGTCAGCGAAAGGCCGCGCGGCGTCGCCCGCCCCCGCGGCGGCGACGAAGCTGTAACGCCTGCCGTCGGCGAACTCGACGCCGCCTGCGAGCCACCAGTCATAGACATTGAACTGCGCGCGCGACCCGATCCCGCGCGTGCCCGATTTCGCGATCAGGAGCCGCACATTCGCGTTGCGGTCCGGACACCAGTCGCGCAGGCCTGAAACCGTGCCGTCTTCATGACAAGCCGGCGCCGACAACATCTCGCGCGCAAACGACGTCGAGCCCGGGCGCGCAATATCGCCCACGGTGAGCGGGTCGTGGTCGAGATCCTGGGCGTCGCGATCAACGATCAGCTCCTGGGCGGGGTCGGTCCGCACATAGCTCTCAATCAGCGTGGGCAGCGACACCACCGCCTCGGGATTTCCGCGCGCATATTCAAGCGCGAAAGCCGCCAGGCGATGAACATGGCGCGGCGAGCCGACATACCGGCCCATGGCGACATTGGTCGGCGCCGGCGTGTCGCGATGGCTTTCAGGCAGGATGAAGCCCAGATCGCGCATAAAGCGGTCCATGCGCGCATCCGACAATCCGTCCACGCGCGCCAAATGTCCGATCACGGCGTCATTCAGGGACTCCGCCATCGCCACGCGCGCGGGCACGGTCTCACGGTCATCGCGCCCGCCATAGCAGCGCGATGAGGAGCGGTCCCAGCGCACGCCCGGCAGGCACTCATTGCTCCAATCCGCATTCGGATCGCTCTCTCCTGATTCCGCCATCAGGATGATCGCCGCCATCTTGCCGACCGAAGCGATCTCGCGGCTGTCGCGCTCGATCTCATAAGCGCCCGGACCATAAGGCGTCCACGTGCGATGGCGAGAAGGGCCGGCGTAAAGGCTCGTCCAGCTGGTATCGACGAAGCGCACGATGCGGCCGTGATGATCCGCCGCCGCAACGACCAGCGGCGCAGCCGAGGCCAAAGCGTCCGCGCCTGCCGGACGCGCAAAGGCCGGGCTTTCCACACCGCCATAGCGCACGCGCGGGCCGGTGTTCTCGTTCACGGTCTGAACCGCATCCGCCACTGCGCGCGAAAAGCGCACATTGTCGGGAATGTCGATGGTGAGGCGCACTTCAGCGACATTGCCGCGCCAGCGCGAACCGAAGCGGTCGCGCAGCTCCGCGACGACGGCTTGCTGGACGTCGCGGGCCAGCCGGTTCGCAGTCGTTTCGGGATGACGGCCCATG